>CAZANJ010000519.1:0-2512 GCA_964486415.1 uncultured Anaerolineales bacterium | reverse complement strand
ACGCTCGCCACCTGATCGGCCAGACGCTGGATGGGCGGCTTGCTGCCCTGAGCCTCCTGCACCAGCCGGATGATCTGCGAGAGTGCTGTCTCCGCGCCGATGCGCGTGGCCTCGAACTTGAGCCGGCCCTGCTTGTTGATGGTCGCGCCGATCACTTCGTCGCCCGGCCGCTTATCGACCGGGAGCGGCTCGCCGGTCAGCATGCTCTCATCGACCGCCGACTGGCCCTCAAGCACCACGCCGTCGACCGGGATGCGCTCGCCGGGGCGCACCACGACCACATCGCCCACGCGCACCTGCTCGATAGGCACGTCGGTCTCCGTGCCATCGCGCACCACGCGGGCGGTCTTGGGCTTCAGGCCCATCAGCTTGCGGATCGCCTCGCCGGTCTGCCCCTTGGCGCGGGCCTCCAGCAGCTTGCCGAGCTTGATCAGGGTGATGATCACCGCCGAGGTCTCGAAGTAGACGTGCTCGCCGGCCGTCGGGAAGAGCAATATGGCTATGCTGTAGACGTAGGCCACCGACGAGCCCATCGCCACCAGCACGTCCATGTTGGCGGTGCGGTTGCGCAGCGCGTGGTAGGAGCCGACGTAATAATCCCAGCCGGTGTAGAATTGGACCGGGGTCGCCAGCGCCAGGAAGAGCCAGTTGACCCAGGGGGCGTGTGCCCAGGCGCCCAGCAGGCCGAAGTCGCGCGCCATGCTGAAAAGGAAAAGTGGCAGGGCGAAGGCGACGCCGACCCAGAACTTGCGGGTCTGGTCGGCGATCTCGGCCCGGCGGGCCTCGGCCTCGACATCCTCCAGTTCCTCCGCTGCGGCGGCTTGGACCACGCCGTAGCCAGCCTCCTCGACGGCCTGGATCATATCGGCCACCGAGACCGTGCCGGGGATATACTCCACGCTGGCCCGCTCGGTAGCGAAGTTAGCGCTGGCCTCGACCATGCCCGTCAGCTTGTTCAGCGTCCGCTCGACGGTGGCGGCACAGTTGGCGCAGGTCATACCCGTGATGGGCAGCTCGACGCGGGCGGTCACCACGCCGTAACCCGCCTCCTCCACCTGTTTCACCAGATCACCGGCCCTGAGCACCGTCGGATCGAAGGCCACCGACGCCTTCTCGGTGGCGAAGTTGACCGCCGCCTCCGAGACGCCCTCGGCCTTCCTCAGATTTCGCTCCACGGTGAAAGCGCAGTTGGCGCACGTCATGCCTGTGATGGGCAGATCAGTTCGTTTGTCTTTGGACATAAAACACCTCGGTTGCGTAATGCGTAAAACGTATTGCGTGAAGCGTAATGCCTTTTACGTTTCACGTTTTATTCCGGCGGGTAGTTGATCTCCGCCAGCAGCGCTTTGACTGCGTCCCAGGTTGCTGGTGATTCCCACTCGACGGTGATGTTTTTCGTGTCGACGTCGGCGCTCACTTTGGCTACGCCTTCCATGTCTCCCACTTCGCGCTCGATGGTCATCACGCAGTGGTTGCAGCTGATGTTGGGTACATGAACGGTCCTGGCTTCCATCATACACCTCCCGGTTGTGTGGGTGTTTTTTATTATCTCTGTCTTTTTTATTATAACATAGAGGTGCGTTGGTGTCAATGTCAAGTTATGTTATGATGTTCGGTTTGGTGTGTCAGTATCCCATTGACGAACGCATGGTATAATGAAAAGTGGGGCTTCGAAAGTTTGGTAGTGTCCGCCCTTGAATTTGTGTGATGAGAGGAGGGTATCCTCTCGATGTGGATTTGAGGGTAAATGTGTTCAAAGTAGGTCTGCCACCTCCGCATCTGGTTGAAAAGGGCCTCGCTCCCAGATGTGATACTTGGGTGATGTGCAACCTTTGGTTGCTGATTGCTTTGAGCATTCCTCTAATCCTTGTAGAGGCTCAAAGGGGATGTGTCATGACTGAAGAACAAGTAGAGGGCATCGATAACGAAGAAGAGGCGAAGACCACTGATGATGTGTGGCGCGATGTCGGCAGACAGTTTGATGCTTTGGGCAGGAGCTTGAGCCAGGCTTTCCGTGCCACATGGGAAAGCGAGGAGACGCGCAAACAGGTGGAAAAACTGGGCGATGGCCTGGATAAGGCGGCTAAACAAATCGAGGAGGCGATCAAGAAGGCCGACTCTTCGCCAGAGGCGCAGAAACTACGTGAGGATGCGGATAAAGCCGCCGATTCATTGCGAACGGCTGGCGAGAAGGCTTGGCAAGACGCGCGGCCCCATTTGCTGTCCGCCTTAGCCCAGTTCAACGCCGAGTTACAGAAAATGGTCGAGCGCTTGCGGGAGCAGGAAAAAGCTACAGGGGAAACTCCAGTTGAGAGCGAAGCCGAGAAGCCCGAAGAGTAGGGGCGGGTCTCTGTGCCCGCCCGCCTGAATGAGCTTTGCTATCGCCTTCGTAGGGGCGGGGCTCTGTACCCGCCCGATGTCATTGCGGGCGACCACGGAGGGTCGCCCCTACGTCATAGGATTTTCAAACAGGCTCTAAAAGCTAAGTGACCACAAATGAAGACTAGTGGTA
>CAZANJ010000518.1:0-2522 GCA_964486415.1 uncultured Anaerolineales bacterium | reverse complement strand
ATTGTACTCTAAATTATTGAACAGAGTTGTGTCACTTATGTTAGCACATAGGGAAGGACGAGGATGTCTGTGGAACAGTATCCTGGAAAGTCAACACGAATACTCTTTTTCAAATTGGGGCGGAGTTTTCCAAACAAAATATCACCGGGTTCAAAGACACAATTAGTGCTTACTGAAGCGCTACTTAGGGCAGTATCTATCAGGAACGGCTTGCCTTGCGCCATATGCTCAAGCCCAATGTAAGGCAACCTTGGGTCTTTGTGCTCTCTAATGCGTTCTTTGCTGAGGTATACGAGTTCATCAAGTGGGAGGTGTCTTTCTTTACTCATCGTACCCCAACTCCTTCACAAACTCATCCAGCCGTGCCTTCGCCGCGTCGCGCTCGGCCTCCAGCTCGCGCAGGGAGACCCGGTACTTGTCCCACCAGGTCTCCAGCGCCTCGGTCAGCACCTGGCGCTTCTCGGTGGTGTACCGCTCCAGCTCGGCCGCCAGCCGTTCCCGCTCAATCTCCAGCACCAGCTCGCGGGCCTGATCGGCGTCCACATCGGCGCGGGCCGCCTCCAGCCGCTTCAGGAAGGCGTCTTCCAGCTCGCGGCGCTCCTTGCGCACCCGCCGCTGTTCGCGCCGCATCTCGGTCAGCTCGTCGTCGGTCGGGATCTCCTCCTCGTCCACGTCGGGGTCATCAGATTCCTGCAAGCGCTTCCCCTCGGCGATCTGGGCCTTGAGCTCGGCGTCGCGGGCCGCCAGCGCGTCCAGCCTGTCCAGGTAACCGGTCAGCAGGTGCTCCACCAGCGGGTGCTCCATCGGGTCGGACCCGTTGCGGCTCTCCTCATCCTCCACCGAGGCGCGCACCGAGGCCACCCAGCTATCGACCAGCCCCTCGAAGCCCTGGTTGGCCAGCGAGCGCATGTCGTAGTCGATCTCGTCCCACCAGGCGGCCACCGTGCCCGTCACCTGGAAGCGATCCAGTAGGGGCGTGCCCTTGTGGTCGCCCTGGGGCATCAGCGCCTCCTCGAAGGCGGCCATCAGGTCGTCGCGGGTGCCCAGCAGGTCGTTGCTGCCCGCTTCCCCCAGCTCGGCCAGCCGAGGCGCCTTGGCCTCCCACCACGCGCCAAACGCCTGGCGCAGCTCGGCCAGCTTGCCCTGCACCCCAGGATCGTTCGCCACGCGCTCCTTGAGCTCGGCTGAATCTTCAGCCGAGCGTTCGCTCAGGTCAGCGCGGAAGTGGGCGTATCGCCCATCGCCCGGCTCGAACACGGCATCGGGGCTCAGCCCGACGGCCTCGAACAGCTCGCGCTTGCCCACGATCTCCGGCTTGGGCACGCCGCCCAGCAGGTGCGCCCGCACGTCGTGCGGCTCCGGCGGCGGGGCGTTGTCGGCGTAGCGGCGGATGTTGAGGTTGTAGTCATTGGCCGCCAGCTCCTCGATCTCCACCACGCGGGCGTAGCGTTCGACGTCGTGGAACTCCTGGAAGGTGGTCACGATCTTCTCGATGTGGGCCGGCATCAGGAAGTTCTGGGCGCGGCCCTCGCGGTACTCGTCGTCGGCGTTGATGAAGAGCACCTTGCCCCGACGCTTCGGCGGCTTGGCGCCCTGGGGGCGCAGGATCAGGATGCAGGCCGGGATGCCGGTCCCGTAGAAGAGGTTGGGCGGCAGGCCGATCACAGCCTCCAGCATGTCATCCTCCAGGATGCTCTGGCGGATGTCCTGCTCGGAGCGGCTGCGAAAGAGCACGCCGTGGGGCATCACGGTGGCCATCATCCCGCCGGCCTTCATCACCGAGAGCATGTGCTGCAGGAACATCAGGTCGGCCCGCTTGGCCCGCTGCGAGGTGTAGCCGTGGCGGAAGCGCTCCTTGAAGCGCATGCCGTCCTTGTTGTACCGCTGCGAGAAGGGTGGATTGCTGATCACGCGGTCGAAGCGCATCAGCTCGCCGTCGTCGTCCAGGTGGAGCGGGTCGAGGAGCGTGTCGCCCAGCCGGATGTCAGCGTCGCGGATACCGTGGAGCAGCAGGCTCATCTTGCAGATGGCCCAGGCGTTGCCGTTGGCGTCCTGGCCGTAGAAGGAGAGGTCGTCGGGGTCGCCGCCGGTCTCCTCGACGTACTCGCGGGAGAGGATCAGCATACCGCCGGAGCCGACGCAGGGGTCGTAGATGCGCATGCCCGGCTGCGGGGCCAGCAGGCGCACCATCAGGCGGATCACGTCGCGCGGCGTGTAGAACTGACCGCCCTTCTTGCCCGACGAGTCGGCGAAGTACTTGATCAGGTACTCGTAGGCCGCGCCGAGCATGTCGGGGAACTCGAAGTCCTCGTCGCGCAGGCGGATGCGGCTGAAATGCTGGATCAGCGCCCGCAGCGTCTGGTCGTCGAGGCGGGCGCGGCGGCCCACCTGGCGGGTGAAGCTGATGTGATCGAGCACGCCCTCGAGAGCGCGGTTATCCTCCTCCAGCGCGCCCAGGGCCTTGTTAAGCTGGTCGCCGACCTCCTGGTGGACCTCGTCGCGCAGGTAGGCCCAGCGGGCCT
>CAZANJ010000517.1:0-2522 GCA_964486415.1 uncultured Anaerolineales bacterium | reverse complement strand
ATGCGCGTACCGACGGAGCTCAGCGCGAAGCAATCCGGCATCGCTCGCGCGAAGGCGCACTTGGCCTCGAAGCCGGTGCAGTGCATAAGGACGATCAGAGATGGGGATAGCTTTTCCATCTCGTGGATTGTGGATTCGATCACCGCACGCGGCGCGCCGGTGAGATGAAAGCCTCCGATGATGGCGTGAATCCGTTCCTCACCCGTGATGGCCTGAGCGTGCCTTATTGTGTTGATGATACCCGCGTGAGCGCAGCCGGTGATCACGATCAGGCCCCTGTCCCCCAGTCGGGCCAAGAGCCCCTGATCGTCCCGAAACTGATCCGGCTGCCACTCGCCCTCCTCCTCTATATGAGCGGTCGGAAACCGTCCCTCCTCGAAGGGGGTCACTCTGGCGATTTCACCGCTGCTGAAGAGGCCCGGGGCCAGTTGACGCGGCTCTGCGGTGAGCGCCAGCTCGGCTCCCATCGCTTCCAGCCTCTCCGGCGGCGATAACTGTTCAATGGCGACGCGGCGACCATCGGGGAAGATCAATGCCCGCTTCCGGAAGACGTCGGGATGGGCCACAAACGGCAGCGGATCCTCCCGCCCTTCCAGGAAGGCGCCCAGCGCCGCGAAGTGGTCGGCGTGGCCATGGCTGAGGAAGACCGTCTCCACGCTTCCCAGGTCGACCCCCAGGATGTGCCAGTTGTGCTCGACGCCGGGGATGGGAAAGCCGAAATCGAGCAGCGTGACGTGTTTCTCGTCATCCTGGTAGGTCTCAATGAGCAGCGAAAAACCGTGCCCCGCTAACGGTTGCTCCAGGGCCTGGCCATGCTCTTCCGCCAAGGGATGGCGTTTCATCACCGGTGTGCTGGGCAGCAGGATGTCACTGTAGTTGTCCATCAGGATGGTGATCTCGACTCGATCCAAGGGCGTCTGATCGTTCACTCTACCGGCCTTCGTCACGTCACGCACAATGCCCTCTCTTTACGCCTCACGCATCCTCCATTCCCGGATTTTCCACCAGAAGCACCGCCTCTCCGGTAGCGACCTGCTTTTCATCCTGATTATAAACGTTGGTTTTGAGGGTGATGATCCGCTTGTCGGGCCGCCAGGAGATAACCTCGACGGTGGCGGTGATCGTATCGCCGAGGTAGACCGGGGCCCGGAATTCGATCTGCTGGCTGAGGTAGATACCGCCCGGGCCGGGCAGTTCGTTGCCCAGCGCGGCCGAGACGACCCCCGTCGTGAACACCCCATGGGCGATACGGCCCCCGAAGCGGCTCTCACGGGCGTACTCCTCGTCCACGTGCAGGGGATTGAAATCGCCGATCAGCTCGGCGAAGGCGTTCACATCCTCCCCGGTGACCGTCTTGGTGAAGCTGGCCCGCTCGCCCACCTGAAATTCGTTGGCTGAGACTGCGTCGGTCATTTTTTGCCCCCTCAAGACGTGGTATGCTCCTCCAAGAAAGCGTGGAACATGGCGTTGAACTCCTCTGGCTTCTCGATGAAGGGCGAGTGCCCCGCGTCGTCGATGACCTCCTCGCGGTAGGAGCCGCCCATGACCTCGTAAGCCTCCAGCACGGCCTGGATCTGATCGATCATCGGCTGGGGCGGGCAATCCTCAGGGCCGGGCCAGCCGGGCACGAACTCCATCGCTCCCAGGGCCGCGATGTCCCACATAGCGTTATTGGAGACCACCAGGTCGTCGGCGCCCCGAATCCAGAGGATCGGCGGCTGGGGCTCGATGTCCACGATCCCACTGGCGTCGAAGTACTTGCGGCTGAAGGCGTTGACGACGCCGCGTTCGCCCGGCGCTGCTCCCGGCCAGTGCTCGGAGGGCACGGAGTCGCCCGGGTACCAGTCGTCGCCGATCTTCAGCGAGAGCATCGAATCGACCAGCGCGTCCTCGCGCTCCGGGATGAAGGGCGGCTTGACGTAGAACTGCCGCAGGACGTTGCGCGGGGCCATTGGATCCTCAGCTCCCCGCTCCTTGGCCGCCAGGAGCTCAATGAAATCCGGGTTGACCCCGGCGGCTCCGGCCGGCGCGCCGTCCTCGTGGCAGGGCGTGCCCTCGATGCCCTTGCTCCCGCTGTAGCCGTAGGGCGACATGGTGTCCACCAGCGTGATGGACAACAGATCCTCCGGATGAGCGATGGCGACCTTCATCGCAATCCCGCCGCCCATGCTGTGGCCGACGATGTGGTGCTTACCCAGGCCCATCGAATCGACCAAGGAGCGCACGTCCTCCACCATATCGCCCAGGCCCAGCGTGGCATCCACGGACAGCGGCTCGGTGTCGCCGTAGCCGCGCATGTCCGGCGCAATGCCACGGAAGCCTTCTGGCAAGGTCAACATCGTCCCCTCCCAGAACGTGGCCGAGGAGCCGTTGCCGTGGATAAAAATGACCGGCACGCCATCATCCGGCCCGGCGGTGAGAACGTGTACCTTCAAGCGATCCGTCTGCACAATCTGCGAAATCACTCCTTCCAACGTCGGTATACTGCTCATAAATTCCTCCCTATTCTTTACGTTTCACGC
>CAZANJ010000516.1:0-2523 GCA_964486415.1 uncultured Anaerolineales bacterium | reverse complement strand
ACCGGCTGGGGCAAGATGGTAGTGTCTCTGTTTTGATTGGTATGTGGGTCTCTAGGATTTCGCGGGGTTTCGCTCTAAGGGGATTGCCAAATCCCCGCATTTTGTGGCACAGCGTCACTTTGTCCCTAAATGTGGCTCGGATTTGGCAATCCGAGCCGAGCACGGCTGACGCTACGCGAAATCCCAAAGAGCTTGGTATGTTTGTAGAAGCTTGTTTTAATGATCCTGTTCTTGGGAGGAGAGACTTATGAGTGAGGTTAGAGCGTCTTTATCGGCCAAGTTGCCCCGACGCATCGCGCGGTTGGAGGAGCTTGCTTACAATTTCTGGTGGAGTTGGCATCGAGCAGCCCGCGACTTGTTCAAGATGTTGGACTACCCACTTTGGCATAGCACCAGCCACAATCCAGTGCAGATGTTGCTGGAGGTATCCCCAGAGCGACTGGAAGAATTAGCGACCAGTCCCCTCTTCCTTCGCCAGTATGACGCTGTGATGATGGCCTTGGAATCCGATCTTGGAAATGGACATCTTTGGTTCCCCGGAGAGCATTCTGACCTGCTCGACCGCCCCGTAGCTTACTTTTCGGCGGAATTTGGCCTCCATCGCTCTTTGCCCATCTATTCCGGTGGATTGGGCGTTTTGGCTGGCGATCATTGTAAGGAGGCTAGCGACATTGGATTGCCCTTCGTCGCTGTGGGCTTCCTCTACGAAATGGGATACTTCCGACAGCGAGTCAATGCCGACGGTTGGCAAGAAGCGATCTACCCCCATTTTAAGCCAGATGAGGTCGCCATCAGCGAAGCTGTGGGCGATGACGGCAAAACTCTCTTCGTCCCGGTCGAGATTAACGATCAGATTGTGGATTTGCAGCTTTGGCACGTCCACGTTGGACGCACACAGCTCTATCTGATGGATGCTGATAATGAGCATAACGCTCCCTGGGAGCGTGAACTCACTCGCCGGCTATACGGTGGCGATCAAGAAATGCGCATCCAGCAGGAGATCGTGCTGGGCATCGGTGGCCTGCGAGTTCTGAGGGCGTTGGGCATCAAGCCGCTCGTCTTCCACCTCAACGAGGGCCACACCGCTTTTCTAGTCTTGGAGCGTGCGAAGGAGCTAGTCAAAGCCGGATACTCGTTCGAGGAAGCGCGGGAGATCGTGGGGAAGACCTCTGTGTTCACCACACACACGCCGGTGCCAGCGGGACACGATGTCTTCCACTTCCACCTGATGGAGAAATACTTTCATAACTACTGGCCTAGCCTGAGCCTTAGCAGGGAGCAGTTCCTTGGATTGGGCCGCCACGAGGAAGGGCAGCGTTCTGGTTTCAACATGACCGCGCTGGCGCTGCGAATGTGCAATCGACGCAATAGCGTCAGTAAGCTGCACGGAGAGGTTTCGCGCCGCATGTGGCATTCATTCTGGCCCGATAAAGAAGAGGAAGATGTGCCGATCACACACATCACCAATGGCATCCACGTGCCGGCCTGGGTCGGCGGGGCGATGAACAGAATCTACCGTAAATACCTGGGACCTGATTGGATCGAGCGGCATGATGAACCGGCACTTTGGGAGCGCATCCTGGAAGTGCCTGACGAAGAGCTCTGGGAGGCGCATATCCATTTGAAGAACAAGCTGATGGCCCTGATGCGCGAGCGGGCGCGGCGTCGACGTATCAAGGGGCTGATCACGCCGGAGCAGGTGCTTTGCGCCGGAACGCTTCTCGATCCCGACGCGCTGGTGATCGGCTTCGCCCGCCGCTTCGCCACCTATAAGCGGGCCACTCTTATCTTTCGTGACCTGGAGCGTCTGAAGCGTTTGCTCCACGATCGCTATCGCCCGGTGCAGTTCATCTTTGCCGGAAAGGCTCACCCGGCCGATGATCCGGGGAAGCGCTTGCTCCAGCAGATTTACAATATTGCCAAGGATCCGGCCATAGGTGGACGGATTGCTTTCATCGAGGATTACGATTTACAGGTGGCGCGTTACTTGGTGCAGGGCGTGGATGTGTGGCTGAACACCCCGCGTCGCCCCCACGAGGCCAGCGGCACCAGCGGGCAGAAGGCGGCCGCCAACGGCATCCCCAACTTGAGCGTCCTCGACGGCTGGTGGGCCGAGGGCTACAATGGCGCTAACGGCTGGGCCATCGATCCACAGCAGTCTGGCGACCTGGCGGCCCAGGATGATGCCGATGCGGAAACGCTCTACAATTTGCTTGAGAACGAGGTAGTACCCTTGTTTTATAAGCGCGATCCGGATGATGTGCCGCGAGAGTGGGTGAGGGTGATGAAAGAGGCGATACGTACAGCCGTGCCAGTCTTTTGCACTCGCCGGATGCTCAAGGAATATACAGAGCACCTCTACGTTCCGGCGGCGCGTCAAGCGAACGACATTGAATAGTGAATGTTGAATGATGAATGTTGAATGATGAATGATGAATAGTGCTCGCTCTGGATCGCCAGATCCAGAGCTAACCCCGCTGGATTGCCAAATCCAGCGGGGTTTTTATTCCCAGTCCCCCATTC
>CAZANJ010000515.1:0-2527 GCA_964486415.1 uncultured Anaerolineales bacterium | reverse complement strand
ACGGCCAACAGGGGTTGGCCTACTACCCTAATCCGTGTTGTTTAGATGACAAGGGGCTGGGAGGCTAGATCTGGCGATCCAGTAGAGAGAAAGTGCATCCAAGCTGACTCTCACCCCAGCTTTTTGAGGGGCACCCAGCCACCTACTTCCAGTGGAGGTATGCCAAAGCCTCCTCCTGCTCATCATCCATCACCAGGTCCATGTAGCGCCCCTCGGTGGAAGCTGGTACATCGATCACCTTGACGAAAGCCCCAATTGATGCGTCTTCGGGGAGTAATTCTCCCAGCCTGTTCTGCGCATCCTCGAAGAAAGCGTGGTCGAAGATCGTGCCAGGTGCATCGGGATAGAGAGGCAAGGGATAGATGCGAGCTTCGACCAGATCCTGGAAGAAGTGTGTGCCATAGGAGACCTCCAGGGTGTTGCCATCCCTGGACTGTGCGATCTCCACCAGAGCGCGGGTGTTGTAGATGTCAGAGTAGGAAATCTTGACCCCCAACTCAACATTGGTGGAGCCCCATCTTCCCGGCCCCATCAAGATGAAGCACTCTTTCTCCAACCGCTTGTTGAGCCGGCCGATTACTCTGGCTATTTCAAGCTGCGTGGTGCGGTCAGGGGCATGGGAGTATTGGGCGGGGTCCACATAGATGATGTAGCGGATCTCATCGACCCGCCCACGGGGTACCATGCGCCGCGAGCGGAAAACGATATCCTGCGGCGACACCTCCGGGATGTGGATGTGACCACACGCCTCGTAACAGCTCTGCGGGCGGCATTGGAGCAGATGGAGGATAAAGTTCGGCGGATAGTCAGAGGTGACCTCCACCGTGAACTCAACATCAACCGGCCGGCCGTAATTGCGCTCTAGCTTCTGCAAAACGGCGCGCATCAGCCCCACAAAGTTCGCATTCTTCAAGAGTTTATCGAAGGTCAGCACCAAGGCGTCTTTACCCGACAGCCCAGTGGCGTAGATGGGTTGCAGGTAATCCCCCTTGTCCTGAGAAGCGATGAGCCGGATGTTCGGATAATCCAAACCCAACACATCATCCACAGGCAGAGTCCTGAAATCGTTGGCCTCCAGATCGATCACGTCCACGAAATGTTGAGAGTATCTGCGGATTTCCCTGGGGTCCGCCTCCGGTCGGAGCTGAGGATGACTGAGCGCCACCATGCGCGGGTAGTCACTGGCCACCCGGTCCACAGCACGTGTCCCCAGACCCCAAACCAAACGCAGCAATCCACCCTCCGGACGAATCCGGCGGCTCCAGCGGAACGGATTGCGGCTGAAGCCCACACCGGCCAGGGATGGGAAAAAGTAATCCCCATACTTTTGGCCTTGTACTTTCTGGATCAGGATAGCCATCCGCTCATCATAATCGACCAGGCCCATGCGCTGCCGATATAGCAGCGCATCCGGGCTCAATACACTGGCATACACGCGACTGATGGCCTGGGTCAGCACATTCAGATTATCCTCCAGTGAACCTTGATTGGGGCAGAAAAAGCTATCATATTTACCAGCGAATGAGAACCCGAAGTTATCCTCCAGGAGACTTGAAGAGCGCACGATCAGGGGCGTATTCCCCACTTCGACCAACAGCCGCGTCAAGCGGCGCTTCACCTCGTCGGGGAAGCGACCCTTTACATACGCATCCCGAATGTGCGGATATTCCTTCCGAATATCCTCCTCAGACTTGTATTTCTGGTTGATAAACTGATCGAATTTATTTATAGCGTGGAAGTCATAGAAGACATCGGCCCCGATGAAGTAGGAATCGGGTATGACGACGTGGGTGCAAGTGTCCGTCTCGGCATCACATTCTTGTTGAAGTATCTTCCAGGCCAACAGCATCCCGGCCGCCTTGCCCCCGATTTTCCCCTCGCCGATGCGCCTTTCGTTGATCAGTTCAAAGTCGGAGGGTTCGAGAAACCTTCGCGCCAGCCGGACGAATTTTAACTGGTCGCTGATCAGGCTCTTGATCAAGACCACGTTCATCTCCTTCAAGTGATGGCTCACCAGACTGCGCTGTTTTTCCGGAAGCATGGAGAATTTTTTCGCTTGGGCCAGCAGAATGTTTCGCGGCGCCATTTCGGGATTGAAGGAGAGCGTCACTTCCTGATCTGGAACTCTTTCGGACAATACTTGATGAACGATCTCCTCGAAGAGGGTATGAGGCAAATTGTAGGCAAAATAGAAGTCGGTCATATGGTCGCGAATCTGGGCCACACGCTCCTGCCATATCTGGGTCGGCTCTTGTGAGAATGGGTCCGAGAGCCCCTCCCGTTTCTGGGAGATAATGGCTTTCTCTTTTACCTCTTGATCAAACTGCTTCCGCGTGATCACGCCACGGGCAAAAATTTCCTCCCGCATCAGCGCTCGGATGCGATGTCCCAGAATCGGGTACTGGGATACTTTGAGGTAAATCTCTAAAATTTTTGGAATGTTTTTCATCTGAGGATCCATTTTGCGCTCCTTGGGATTCAGAAAGAAATAATTTACCATTCTGCTCGCTCTGGATCGCCAGATCCA
>CAZANJ010000514.1:0-2533 GCA_964486415.1 uncultured Anaerolineales bacterium | reverse complement strand
AAACAGACTGGCGTGCAGGAATTCCTCGACAAGAGGCAAGTGACCCAGCAGTTGCTAATCAACACCTTAGTGTATGCCATCATGCACCAATGGGCAAAAATCAGGGGGCAAAAATGAGATCATCAACGCAATCAAACTCACTGGTCCCCACACCTCCGAACAACCTGAAGGCCGAGCGCGCCGTCCTGGGATCGTTGATCATCGACCCCGAAGTCTTCGCCAGGGTGCAACCCCTTCTTACCTCTGATGATTTCTACTATCAGAAAAACGGGTGGGTCTACGAGGCTATTCTGGAGCTGAAACAGCGGCGAGATCCGGTCGATTTCGTCACGTTGTGCGACGAACTGGATCGCCGCGAGCAACTGGAGGATGTAGGAGGAGCTGTTTACATCACTACCCTGATCAACGCCGTGCCCAGCGTCCTTCACGTCGCAGGTTACGCGGGCAAGGTGCGCGAAGATGCGATACGGCGGCGCATCCTGAAGGCCGCTTCCCAGGCAGCCAAATTGGCCTATGACCGTGACCGTCCATTGGAGGATGTTCTGAGCCAGATCGAGATCACATTCCTTCACCTGCGCGGGGAGATCACCTTCGAGAACCGTCTTCGTCCATTCTCTGAGATTATGGAGGAAGTCTACGATGATCTGGAAGCCGCGCGGCAAGGCGATCTGCCCAGCGGCTCTTTCACTGGTTTTCCCGATTTGGACCAGATGCTGGGCGGCCTCCGGCCGGGAAACCTGGTGCTGGTCGGAGCTAGGCCCAGTCGCGGGAAGACATCCTTGCTCACTTCGCTCGCCGCCCGCGCCATCTGGGATGGAACGTCGAGCGTTCTCTTCTCTCTTGAAATGTCTTCGAACGAAGTGGCCCAGCGTATGCTGACGATGGAGACTGGCATAGATGTGCTGCGGTTGCAGACGGGGCAAGTGAGGGATGGGGAGTGGCCAAAGCTGGTGGAGGAAATGGGAGTATTATCGGAGATGCCGCTTTGGGTGGACGACACGCCTCAGATCAGCGTGGGAGACCTGCGGGCCAAGGTGCGGAGGCTGTACGCCAAGCAGGGCCTGGGGATGGTACTTCTGGACTATGTGCAACTAGCCCAGCCGACGCAGCAATATAAATCGCGCTACCGAGCGATCGGTGAGATCACAGCAGAACTGAAAGGGCTGGCAAAGGAACTGGGGATCGTAGTCGTGGCAGCCTCACAGCTTTCACGGGCGGTGGAGCAGCGAATGGACAAGCGTCCGCGACTGTCAGACCTACGAGAGAGTGGAAATCAGGAATCCGATGCCGATGTGGTGATCTTGATCCATCACGACGGAGCGGAAATGTCGAGTTACCACGAAGCAGAGCTGGTAGTGGCGAAGAACCGACACGGCGAGACTGGATCTGTGCCGGTGGTATGGCAGCCGCAAAGAGTGAGGTTTATCTCCACTACGCCCCTGGGGAGGTGATATGGTGTTTGCAGGATTTTATAAACCAAGAGCTAATTTTTTCCGCTTACCCAATGACTGGTTCGATATATGGGCCAAGTTTCGAGAGATGAAGAGTCGGCGACGGATATTGGCACCGCTCAAAGTGCTGGAATACATCATCAAATGGACTTGGGGCTATCAGAACTTCGACCAGCCAGCCCGTATCACACGGCGAGATTTCCGATACGGAAAACTGAATCGAGGTGGCCAACGACAGGATAGAGGAGCCGGGCTTTCCAGCCGCAGTGTGGAGAAAGCCTTAAACTTCTTGGGCGAGGTAGGGGCCATCGTGGTGATGCATATGGAGAGCCAGGATGGGCCATCATTTCTGCCCCGCCTGCGGACGGAAGATGATCTAGATGGCTTCCTGGGATGTACGGAGGTCGAGGAGAACACATTCTCAGGGTTCAACGACCCGGAAGCTAATTACTTCAAGGTGCCGTCCATCTGGACCGATCTGACACAAGAGGTAAACTCAGAAGTAGTGATCCTGAGCGTGGAGTATTTCTTCCGCCACACGTGGGGCTGGGGGGATGACATACGCTGGATGGACATCGACGATGTAGCCAACGGGCGACGCTATCGCTCCCCAGATAGAAAAGAGGAACGATATGACAACGGCATCGGATACTCAGAGCGAAGTGTGCGTGAAGGGTTGGATGAAGGGGTGGATCGGGGCTGGTTGGTGTGGCGCAATAAAAATGGAAAACGCGGGAAGGAGTATTCTCTACGTCTAGAGGGAATGGATGTCGATTCCAACGGTCGATTGAGGGAAAGAAAAGATATCTCTCAGGTTGAACAGCAAGCCACGATGGAAGGACAAGCCCCCAAATGTGCGGGGGAAGCCGAAGAAACAGACTATCCAACAGGCAAGTCGGACGAGCAGGATACTCAGGCCGAGCTGAAACAGTTGCAGGCACAGATGGAATCACTGGCCAAAGTGGCAGAACAGTTGCTTGCCGAGCTCCAGGAACTTGGCTCAGACGTAGACAGTATGCTCAACATTGAGATGGAAAGACGTAAAGCAAAGTGTAAACCGCGAAGTGAAGTAAGTAAACCGC
>CAZANJ010000513.1:0-2548 GCA_964486415.1 uncultured Anaerolineales bacterium | reverse complement strand
TTATGCTCGTTCAAAAATCGGGGGTTGCAAACCCCCTGTGAGCAGGGTCTGAGCAGTTACCATGAATAAATGAGTAGATGAGAGCTTCACCTACTCATTTACTCGTGATCGCCCAATGTCTTCGCAGCGAAGACAGCCGCTAGCGGATGGCCATCTCCGTCTGCTTGTCGAAAATGTGCATACGGTCCATATCGAAGGCCACGGGAATGGTGTTACCCACCCTGGCATTGGTGCGCGGGTCGAAGCGCCCCAGGAACTCGAAGTGATCCGTCGTCAAGTGGACGATGACCTCGTTACCGAGCAACTCCACCACATCCACCTTAGCCTCCATCACTTCCTTCGTGATGCCTGGTGGGGAGAATTCCATGTCGTGGGTGTTATCTGGGCGAATGCCGAAGATGACGTCCTTGCCCACGTGCTGACGGAATATATCGGCTTTCTCCTCCGGCATGTTCAGGATGAAGTCCTTGCAGTCCGCGGCTACCTTGCCGTCCCGTTCCACCAGCTTGGCCTCCATAAAGTTCATGGAGGGGCTGCCGATGAAGCCGGCCACGAAGAGGTTGTCGGGGTAATCGTAGAGCTTCTGGGGCGTATCGATCTGCTGCATGAGTCCGTCTTTCAGCACCAGAATGCGGGTGCCCATCGTCATCGCCTCGACCTGGTCGTGGGTGACGTAGACAAAGGTGGTCTCCAGCCGCTGATGGAGCTTGGTCAGCTCGGCGCGGGCCTGCACGCGCAGCTTGGCGTCGAGGTTGGAGAGCGGCTCGTCCATCAAGAAGACGTTGGGCTCGCGCACGATGGCGCGGCCAATGGCCACGCGCTGGCGCTGACCGCCGGAGAGCTGCTTCGGCTTGCGCTCCAGCAGGCTCTCGATGCCCAGGATGTTGGCCGCATCATTCACCCGTCGGTCGATCTCTGACTTGGCCATCTTGCGCAGCTTGAGGCCAAAGGCCATATTGTCGTAGACGTTCATGTGCGGGTAGAGCGCGTAGGACTGGAAAACCATCGCGATGTCCCTGTCCTTGGGCGGCACGTCGTTGACCAAACGGTCTCCGATGTAGATCTCGCCATCGCTGATCTCCTCCAGTCCGGCCAGCAGACGCAAGGTGGTGGACTTGCCGCAGCCCGATGGCCCGACGAAAACTACAAACTCCTTATCCGCGACGTCGAAGGATAGGTCCTTGACGCCTACAACGTCGCCCCAGCGCTTTGTGACATCTTTGTACGTAATGCTCGCCATTTGATCTTTCTCCTTTTAGATTTGTAAGGTTACAAGTTGCAAGGGTTATACTAGGATGATGCGCACGCCTATCTCGCTCAGGTCCCAGAGGAATGGCGAGGGCGCTTCGCGGGCGGTGATTATCACATCCGCCTCGCTGATGGGCGCCACGTGCGCTGCGGCTACCCGACCGATGCGCTCGGCCGGTGTCATAATAATAACCTCGGAGCCGCTTTCCAGCAGCAGTTGTGCGATCTCGGCCTGGGGGAGGCTGTCGTGCGTCAGCCCTTCCACCGGATTGACGCCGCCCAACTCCAAGATCACGCGGTCGGCCCGCAGTTTGGAAAGTGCCCCCTTGGTCAATTGGCCCACCAGCGCCCGGTCGCGCTCCTCCACTTGCCCGCCCGTGACGATGAGATGATTATGCGGTGTGTTGGCGACGAGCCAATGGGCCGCTTCGAGCCCGTTGGTGACCACGGTGATGCGCGTGTGCTCTTGCAAACAGCGCGCCACTGCTACGGGGAGCGTGCCTGGTCCCAGGAAGACCGTCTCGCCGTCGGCGATCATGTCGGCCACCGCTTGTCCGATGCGGGCCTCCTCGGAGTCATCCAAGGCGGATTTAGCTCGTGATGTTGCGGATGATTGGGGTGGCTCAGGGCCTTCAGAAGGGCTAGCTGTTTCTCCCTCGACCGCCACGGCTCCGCCATAGACGCGACGTAATGTCTCTTGACCTTCCAGCGCCTCCAGATCGCGGCGGATGGTCGCGGGGCTGACTTCAAATCGGCTCGCGAGTTCTTTCACGTGGACAGAGCCGCGCTGCATCACCAGATCGGCGATGGCGCTGCGTCTTTCAGCGGTCAAGGTGTGGGAGGAATTTTTGCTCACGAGGACAAGTGTATCACATCGCGCAGGATTTGTCAAGCGGTTCTGTGCGTTTATGAGCGAGTTTGACTGTTTTTGATTGAGTGTGTTCGCTTTTTTGGGTGGGGGCTCTGCTGCGGTTCACTTCGGCTTGCCGGGCGTGATTTAGCGCACTTCTTCGTGATGTACACTCTACAAACTACACACTGGCAATGCACACCTTTGGCTTGGCTGCACCCTGATATTCTGGACTTTGGATAAAACAGAGTCCCGAATTATGTCGAAAAATTACAAAACAAATCAAATGTAGGGCAGGTTTCCATACCTGCCGCACTTGTGTAGGGTAGCAAAAATTTTCCTTAGTGACTTGGGGTCTTAGTGGTTTCTTCAGTAGAGTCATGATATTGATTTTGCGTATCTACTCAGCCCG
The DNA here is from genome assembly GCA_964486415.1 of uncultured Anaerolineales bacterium. Classification (GTDB taxonomy): domain Bacteria; phylum Chloroflexota; class Anaerolineae; order B4-G1; family B4-G1; genus CAZANJ01. Next base: position 38 of record CAZANJ010000513.1, on the reverse strand, counting down.
CTCAAGCTGGGTTTGTAACCCAGCGTCTTTTGAGATTT
>CAZANJ010000512.1:0-2550 GCA_964486415.1 uncultured Anaerolineales bacterium | reverse complement strand
GCGGGTTTCCATACCCGCCGCCTTGGGGTTGATGGACTCACTCAATGCCACAGAAAGCCTCTGGCGGCCTCTGGATGGCCTTGGAACCGCTTCGAGTCCCCTAAAGCTCTATCTCTTGACAGGTTCATTGCTCACCTCTATAATACGCACGTGTTACTTGATCAGAAAGTGTCCTCTCAATACTCTGAGTGCAACGTCTGACTACTCCGGTTTGAGTGGACACATCTCGAAAAGGAGTGTGAACGGATGGGTGCAGTACCCAAAGTAAGAATATCTAAGTCCCGTGGACGAAAACGTAGCAGCCAGTGGAAAATAAAGCCCAAACAGTTGAACACGTGCCCATGGTGCGGTGCTCCCAAGCGCCCCCATCATGTCTGTCTTTCCTGTGGTGTCTACCGCGATGTTCAAGTGCTCGAAATCGAAGAGGAGTAAGTCGGTAGGCGGGTAAACCTATCGACCTACTAGCAATGAACAATGCGCTGACCGCTTATTTGTTTCCAGGTCAAGGCTCCCAATACGTGGGCATGGGACGCGGCTTGTATGAAAAGTTCCCTGTAGCCCGAGATCTGTTCGCCCAGGCTGATGAAATCCTGGGTGTTGCTTTGTCAAAACTCTGCTTCGATGGGCCGGCTGAAGTGCTGGATGATACGCTTAACACACAGCCGGCCATCTTGACCGCTAGCCTGGCCGCCTTTCGCGTTCTGGAAGAACAGAGACCAACTCCCCCTGCCTATGTCGCTGGGCACAGTATGGGGGAGTTCAGCGCATTGGTGGCAGCCGGGGCGCTTCCCTTTGTGGATGGACTGAAGCTAGTGCGTGAACGTGGGCGCTTGATGAAGCAGGCTGGTGAGCGGAACCCCGGAGGCATGGCCGCCGTACTGGGCATGGAGTGGGAGGCGCTGGAGGATGTCTGCTCTTTGGCTCGCGATCGGAGCGCGGAGTATGTGGGTATCGCTAACGATAACTGCCCCGGTCAGATCGTCATCTCCGGAGCATTGCAGGCGCTGGAGCGAGCGCTGGCGCTGGCGAAAGAGCAAGGGGCCAAACGAGCCATCCCTTTACCCGTCAGTATCGCCGCCCACTCCCCGCTGATGAACCAGGCCTCCGATGCATTCCGCCGCCTTCTCGATGCGACTCTGATCCTTGAACCGCATATTCCCATTGTAGTGAATGCCTTTGCCCGTCCCCTGACCGATCCCTCCACTATCCGAGACGCTCTAGGAAAGCAACTTACCTCTCCCGTGCGCTGGACCGAGTCGATGGAGTGGATAATTGAGCAAGGCGTGACTCGTTTCGTCGAAGTCGGCCCCAAGGAGGTACTCACAGGGCTGCTGCGCCGCATCGACCGCTCAGTGGAGCGATTGACCACGACAGAGCTATTGGTCGAAGCGCCGTAACGCAGGATACTTTCCGGTGCGCTTTGCGCGACAGAGGAAGATGTATCTATGAAACGTCAAATAGTTTTGCTGATCGCTGTCCTGGCATTACCCGCGTTGCTCCTGAGCGCTTGTCAAGGAGCTCCGGTCGAGCCGGAAACTGAGCCGACCGCCGTTCCGCCAACGGCTACAACAAAACCTATACCTACGTCCACAAACACACCCAAGCTGCCGACGGATGAACCAATGACCCCAACAGCGGAACCTACCGACACAGAGCCCGCGGCCGGATTGGCCAATCCGGCCTCCGTCTATTGTGAGGAACAGGGCGGGCAGGTCGAAATCCGCGAAACCGATGAAGGGCAAGTGGGCTATTGTGTCTTCCCCGATGGCAGCGAGTGTGAAGAGTGGGCCTTCTATCGAGGCGAATGTGTCCCCGGCGGCACCGCAGAACCGCCCGATACGGAAATTCTAAGCGCCACCATTTCAGCGAAACTGCCTCAAGGGGCCTTTGATGGTCTGCAAGTTTTGCCCCTGGATGGCTCTAACGATGGTCGCCCACTTTGGGTCGCTTTCAGCGTCGGGATGCGAAACTACAATCTCGATCCGGTGCCCAGTCACTTCGTCGCCATCTACACTCACGCCGGCGGAGATTGGCAAGAGCTGGCCCGCCTGGACTTGGATCCTGAAGAGGAAGACGTTCTGGGCCCTGATTATGTCTTCGAAGGCGGCATCGAGCAGGTTCAGGTGGAGCCGAGCCACGTCTGGCTGGAAGTCCACGGCGGGGCCGGCGCTCACGGTGGCACTTATCATCTACTCAGTTTCGACGATGCGGAGCTGAGGGCCGAAGCCTTCAGCTTTAGCCCTAGCCCTGGCGGTGGCTACGTAGAGGACATCAATGGTGATGGCATAGGCGAGGTTATTCTCAATGCCACCGATCCCTACGTCTTCTGCTACGCTTGCGGCGTGCGCCTGGTCCAATACACTGTCCTGCGTTGGGACGGTGAGCAAATGGTGGAGGTATCGCTCACACCTTTGCCCGAATCGGCGCCTGCCGAGCTGCGCGATCTGAATAACCGCGCGGTGGAACTGGCTGAAGGCGGGTTATGGAAGGATGCTTGGGCTACCATTGAGGAAGCGATGGCCCTGGACGTTGAAGATCAGACCGTGGCCT
>CAZANJ010000511.1:0-2555 GCA_964486415.1 uncultured Anaerolineales bacterium | reverse complement strand
TTAACTGAGTTGGATACAGAGGGCATTTGTAGAAACCCCGTACGGTGAGACGTGCTAGAACAGAGCAACCATCACTGCGCGTCCACCTTCTCGAAGCAGGCTTCCGCGCTGGCCTCGTCTTCGGGATCGTCCCGCTGGCGCAGGCACTCCAGGTAAGCCTCGGCCTTGCGCTGGGCCTCACTCAATTCCGCCTGGGCGTCGGCGCTATGCCAAATCACTTTCTCCAGTGCAGGCCTCAGCCAAAATTCGAAGACTTTCCTATGCTGACGCTTCTCTTGCAGAAGACCCAACACTCCCCCCTGATTCTCGCACGTCAACATCGTCTGGTAGGCTGATTGGGCTTCTGTGCCTACCTGCTCTCGAAAAGTGTCCGAGACAAGCAAGGATTGACGCGGCGGCAGATTTTCAACAAGGAGCACACGGTCAGAAAGGAACCGCAGCCACTCCCAACATGCTTCGGCATGAAGTGAGTCAGCGGCAATGTAGTAGGCCGTGGACGACCTCGCGCTGACCAGACAGCGCCCTGCTGCCGGCAGGGGTACAGGGCGCCAGTCTTTTCTCTCCAATTCCACTTTTGCCCGCCCAAGCCACATACCCACCTTGTCATCCCTGATCAGATTGTGAAAGTAGGTGGGATTCCCTTCCCGCGGCGTGGGGATGGTCCTCTTCTGCGCCAGGTTAGCCAACTGCTGCGCCGCAGCAATAACATCTGGATCGTTGAAATGGAAAGTCAGCGGTGCCGTATTGATATCCATCAGCGGCCCACTAAGTCCTTGCAACAAGAAGACAGCCTTATGACGCCCAAAGAGGAAACCGTAGCGATGTTTATCCCCCTCATCAGCAGAGAGCTTATCTGCTGTGAAGAATACGTCGTTCCACGACCAGTCTCTCTTTGGGTAGGAAAGACCTGCCTGGTCGAACAATGTTGGATTGTACCACAACACATCCACGCTCACCCCGGCTGGCAGCCCCCACAGATCGCCACTGTAGCGCACTCTCTCCAGTGTCCACGGCAAATAGTCATCCAACGAGAAGTCAGGCTCGGCATCGATGAAAGGCTGCAAATCCGACACCACCCGCCATGTCTCTGATGAGGCTGAAGCCAAGTCTGTAGCCACGAAACAATCAGCGCCACTGGTCTTAAGCATTTTTGCCGGCGGCCCGCCGTAGTACCCAAAATCTATCGCTTCTCGCACCGTAACTTCAATCTTGGGGTGCGTTTCGTGAAACCTCTCCACCAGTGGTTTGTATGGGCGACGGTCGAAGGTGACGAAGGTTATGGATTCCACGGACTCCTTCGTCGGTACGGGCGTGGGCACGACGAATTGCTCGGATGCTTCCGGCACGGAGAGGGAGAGAGCCTGCGCTTGAGCCTCAGCCAATGCATCTTCTACCTTCTGGCCTTCAAAAACCCGCTCCACTGCTTGTCGCAGCAGTTCCTCCACCGCCGCCGGGTGCATCGGCGGCAGGGCGTGTTCCGCCGCATAGCGAAAGGTCTCCAGTGCTTCCTCCCCCGCCGCAAAAGCGTAGGCTGATCCGGGGATCAAACTTCGGCGGGCCGGAAGGCGGTCGGGGAGCGTGACTTGCTGGCTGAGGAATTTCAGCCAGTGCCAGGCGGCCTCGGGACGCGCGGTACCGGCACTGATGAAGTAGCCGTATAGCCATACTGGGCTACTTTCGGGCAAGGGTGCTACTCTCAGCCCATCATCGCGTTCCTCACTGCCCCAGAAACAGCTCAGGCTGACGCTCATCGCTGCTTCTCCGCTCTGTACCACGCTGAAGTCATCGACAAACTTCTTCTCTGCCGGATTTGCCATCACGTTATGAGTCAGCGCCAGGTCAGCGTACCACTGCACTGCTGCCACAGTGCGCGGATCGTCTAGCGTCGGCAGGGGAGAGGCGACCGAATCATCCACCAGTTGGCCCCTTTGAGCTTCGATGGCTGAGCGCAGGCCATCTAAGCTAAAATCGGCCAATCCGTAGCGCATAACTTGCTCTCCCTCCCGCTGCGTCAATTGTTGAGCCGCGCTGAACAGCTCCTCCCAGGACCAGCCAGGGGCCGGCGGCTCCAACCCGGTTGCTTCGAAGGCGTCTGGATCATAGAGCAGGACAAGCGGATCGACGCCGACGGGCAACCCCCAGGTGTGGCCATGCCACTGGAAGTGGTCCCACAGGCCAGTCAGAAAGTCGTCCTCGGTCAGCTTGTCATCGGCCTCAATGAAAGTGGTCAGGTCGAGCAGCAGGCCAGGCGGCCCACCCTCGACGGCGTCGGTGGACCAGATGAAGGCGTCGGCCTGGGAGGCGAGCTGGCGCACCGGTCCCAGCGTGTCCGTCTCGTCCTCCAGAGGGAAGGAGACGATTTGGTCCAGGGGGATAACGCGGACCTGGGTGGAGGGGTTGGCCTGTTGGAAGGTCTTGGCGGCGTCCTGGTAGACGGTGAGGTCGCTGTTCGGGCAGGCGAAGGTGAGAGTAATCGAAGCGGCCGGCTCGCTCTTCGGAGCGGCGCAGGCCGCGGCGACGATGGTGAGGAGCAAGACTAACGGGAGGGCTATTCT
>CAZANJ010000510.1:0-2556 GCA_964486415.1 uncultured Anaerolineales bacterium | reverse complement strand
TTACTACGTTGCCCACAATTTCAGGCAATTGGAGTTGATGGCAAATATGTCACTGGAGGAGCAAAAGCAATATCTTCAGGATCAAGGGGTAGAGGCGATTTATTCCTACAACCAAACTGATCATGTTAAGCAGCGTATAGCTATCGAAGTCCAGTTTGGTAAGTACGCCTTTGTAGCTTACGATCTTTTCGTCAAACATCTGGCGTTCTATACTGGAAGGATCATTAACGTCGGCATTGAAATACTTCCCACAAAAGCGATGCAAAGGGAGATGTCGAGCGGTATCGCTTATTACGAAGGTGAGCTTCACAACATCCTCAGGCATGGTAGAGGACATCCCTCAGTTCCTTTGGTGATAATTGGGCTTGAACCAGAATAGGAGAATCATGAATCTACCAAAAACATCTGAAGTCGTCGTTGTCGGTGGTGGCGTGATGGGCGCCAGCACCGCCTATCACCTGGCGCTCAGAGGGTGCCAGGACGTGTTGTTGCTGGAGCGCGAGTCATTCTTTGGCATGGAGGCCACCGGCAAGTGTGCGGGCGGTATCCGCTATCAGTTCAGCACCGAGATCAATGTGCAGCTCTCCAAGCTGAGCTTGCCGATGCTGGAGCGCTTCGAGGAGGAGCTGGGGCAGCCGATTGACCTGGATTTGTGTGGCTATCTCTTTCTGTTGACCGAAGAAGAAGATCTCGAGGTCTTCCGGCAGGACGTGGAGATGCAGCAGCGGCTGGGTGTGGGAACGGAATGGTTGGAGCCTGCACAACTCTCTGATCTGGTCCCCTTGATCGATCTGGAGGGCGTGTTGGCCGGTACGTTCAACCCGCACGACGGGCTGGCTGATCCCAACAGCGTGGTGCAAGGGTACATTTCCGGCGCCAGCCGACTGGGGGCGAAGTTGCTTACTGACGTGGAGGTTACCGACATCCTGGTCGAGAGTGGGGAGGTGCGCGGCGTCGTCACCAACCGAGGCAGGGTGGCGACACCGGCGGTGGTCAACGCGGCCGGGCCTTGGGCCGGCGTGATCGGCGAGATGGCCGATGTGGAAATTCCCGTAGTCCCCCTGCGCCGCCAGATTGTGGTCACCGGGCCTCTGCCTGAAGTGCCGCCGGATTTCCCCTTCGTCATCGATTTCGCCCAGTCGCTCTATTTCCATCGCGAGGGGCCGGGCATTCTGACCGGTATGTCTAATCCGGATGAGGTGGTGAGTTTCGATCAATCGGTGGATGATGACTGGGAGCTTGTGCACCTGGAGGCGGCGATGGAGCGCATGCCGATCCTTGAGCGGGCGGCTTTGGCCAGCCATTGGGCCGGGCTCTATGAGGTCTCGCCGGACGCTCACCCCATCCTGGGGCGTGTTCCAGAGTTGAAAGGATTCTACTGCATCAATGGTTTCAGCGGTCACGGTTTTATGCATGGGCCGATTTGTGGCCTGTTGCTGGCTGAGGAGATCCTGGATGGTGGGGCGCACACATTGGACATCTCCTCGCTCTACATCGACCGCTTCGAGGAAGGCGAGGAGATCGTCGAGTATCGCGTCGTGTGAGATGATGGGGGGCAATATGAATGAGCGGGAGCGGAATCAGGAGCGAAATGTTCGGGTCTCTCTGATGAGGCCCTCCACGCGTGCTTTTATACAAGAAGCGCGGCGAATGCCCGATTATTCTTTCTTCGATTGGCTGCATGGCTACGTCTATGGTCGCTGGCCCTATCTTTACATCGGCGTCGGAACCGGTGAGCACCCCTTGGCCCGTATTCTCAGGCCGGTCGCGCGTTGGCTGTTGAAGCTCTTCGGCTCCGAGGCGGAGCGGGACTCTGCTGCTGAACGTGTCACTTTCGCCGACACCTATCATGGAAAGGCCGTGCCTCTGGAGGCCGCGACGCAGTTGGTCACGGTGGATGAGGAAATCCGCTTGGGCGATCTGGAGCGGGTGATTCCCTATACCCGCGCTCGTGACATCGTTTTGAAGAACCCCGATCACATTGTGGTTTTGGATTGTCCCTGTCGCGTAGCCCGCTCAAATCCCTGTCTTCCCCTGGACGTTTGCCTCATCGTCGGCGAGCCCTTTGCCAGTTTCATCGTCGAGCACCAGCCCGAACGTTCCCGTTGGATCACGCCGGAGGAGGCGGTGGACATCCTGCGTGCCGAGGACGAACGTGGGCATGTTCATCACGCTTTCTTCAAGGACGCGATGCTGGGTCGCTTTTATGCCATCTGCAACTGCTGCGCGTGCTGCTGTGGAGCGATGCAGGCTCACCGGCAAGGGACGCCGATGTTGGCATCTTCCGGATATCGTGCTCAAGTGGATGTTGATCTGTGCATCGCCTGCGGTAGCTGCATCGATTTTTGTCAGTTTGACGCGCTTTCGCTGGTGGATGTCGCTGTGGTGGATAGCGATCAGTGCATGGGGTGTGGTGTTTGTGTCCCCAAGTGTCCGCAGGATGCGCTTTCGCTTGTGCGCGATCCGGCGCAAGAACCGTTGGAGATTCGCGAGCTTATCGCTGCGCATGCTTGAGCTCTATTCGCGGGTGGGTTTTCGAAGCGATTCAAAAATCGG
>CAZANJ010000509.1:0-2563 GCA_964486415.1 uncultured Anaerolineales bacterium | reverse complement strand
TTAATTGGTCGATTTTGGCAAAAGTAGAGAGAATGTTTGTATCACAGAGGATCATTTTATGTTTCCGCAAGTAGCGTTTGCACCCGAGATTCCAAGTTTTCTACCGAGTCACACTCTACAATCCGAGTGATCCCACGGTCAGCCAGAAGCGCATCAAACTCCCAGCGCGTCAATCCGGCGATCTCGGCTGCGCGGCCCAACGTCACCGTACCTCCCCGAAAAAGCTGAATCGCAGCTTCTATCTTTAATTGCGGCCGCGTATTGAAAAGCGTGCGGAATGCCTCTTCAATCGCCTCTCCCCTGCTACGAAATACACCGGCCTCGAGTAATGCATTTAATTGTAATTCTTGAATGCCCATAACGCGCTCCTTCTCAGTCCTGCCATTATGATGCCCCACTCTACTCATCGAACGCGATGCGCGTGCTTTACAATCCACCTCAACGCTCAAAGGTATCTCTTAAACAAAAAGATCCCGGTTAGCAACGACCCACTCGTAGAGGCGGCGGATGCCCTCCTTCACGCCGACCTGGGGATGCCAGCCCAGTTCGCGCCCGGCCTTGCGAATGTCGGAGACGTAGATGCGTTGATCGCCGGGGCGCCAATCGTCGTAGGAGACGGGGATCGAACGCCCCATCAGCTCTTCCAGGATCGGCTCGAACTCGGCCCAGACCGACATCGTATGCGCCGGCCCGCCGCCGACGTTGTAGACGCGCCCGGCGGCCACCTTGATGTTATCAATAGCCGCATCGTAGGCGTCCAGCAGGTCGTCAATGTAGAGCACATCGCGCACTTGCTTGCCGTCGCCATAAATCGTGATCGGCTGATGTGTGATAGCGGCGATGATGAACCAGGCCACCCAGCCCTGATCCTCGACGCCCATTTGGCGGGGGCCAAAAATACATGATTGGCGAAAGACCACCGTTGGCAGATCGTAGATGCGGGTGTAATCGCGCACGTACTGATCACCAGCGCCCTTAGAACAGCCGTAGGGCGAGTGGAAATCGAGCGGCTGCGTCTCCGGGATGCCTTGGGGGAAATCGGCGTAGGCGTAATCGGTCTCTCGCTCCAGCACGGTCACCTCCTCCATCCCGCCGTAGACTTTGTTGGTGGAGGCGTAGAGGATGATCGGCTCGCTGCCTGCGCGTCGCGCCGCCTCCAGCGCGTTGAATGTGCCCAGCGCGTTGGCCTCGAAATCGGAGCGCGGGTCATCGACCGAGGTGGTGACCGCGGTCTGCCCGGCCAGGTGCAAGATCACATCGACGCCGCGCGCCGCTTTGAGCAGCGCGGCTTCATCGCGCACATCCTCCACGAGCAGGCGGAAGGCGTCATCGCCGTGCTCCTCGCGCAGCCAAGCCACGTTGGCCGCGCTTCCATCGCGCGAGAGGTTGTCATAAATGATCACATCGTCGCCCCGGCTCAGCAGCCGCTGGACGTAGTTGCAGCCGATAAAACCGGCTCCGCCGGTGACGAGAAAGGTTGACATTGATTCGTTCACTCCTTTGCTAAAGTTGCTGCGTCGGTCTGCAAGCGACCCAGCGAAAGGTTCTGCTGGAGCAGACCGATGAGGCCCAGCAGGCACAAAATGATGTACTGGAAGGCGTGGGCGGTGAAAGCCACCGAGACGGCCTCTTCCACCGGCACGCCGAAGGGTAATTGGAGCGCGTAGCGGGCGATGGAGTGGAAAAGGCCCATCGCGCCTGGCGAGGAGGGCAACGCCATCCCCAACCCGGTCGCGCAGGCGAGGAAGGCTCCCTCCACCAAGGCGGGCCGGTCGAGGAAAGCGCCCAATATGGCGAAGTAGTATCCCACGATGGAGGCCCAGATCACGACCGACCAGCTCAGCAGTCCGGCGGCACGCCGCGCCGAGCGCAGCGCGGATAAGCCTTCCAGCAGCCCATCCGCCATCTCCATCCAATGCTCCTGATCGAGGCGGGGTATTCGCGCCAGAAGCCAACGGGCCATGCGGCGCCCCCAATCGGGCCGCCAGGCCAACAGGATCAATACAGCCAGAGATATTACCGCTGCCACTCCGCCCAGCAGGCCAGCCCGCGCCGTCCAGCCGGCCTGAGCGACAAAGGGGAGACTTATTGAAAGCAACAGGACCACCATCAGCATGTCCATCACGCGCTCGACGACGACGGTGGAAAGGGCCGCGCTGATTTTGACCTCACTTCTCAGGCCAATCGCCGCCGCCCGCGCCGGGTCGCCCAGGCGAAATGGAAGCACGTTGCTGACCAGATAGCCGATGTTAATGATGGCGAAAGATGTGAATAGACTAACCCTTGGCCCGAGCAGGATACGCCACCGGATCGCGCGTGTCAGCAGAGAAGCCAGGAGCGCGCCTCCGGCCGGCAGCAGATAGCGCCAATCGGCCTGACGTAGGGCATGGCTCAAAGGAAGCCACTCTATGCCGGTCAGGGCCAGCCACAGGCAGATGAGGCTAATAATTATGCCGATCGCGAGTCGCCATCTTTGCACAAAAGGCGATTATACCATCAGGAAGCGGTACTCGCAACGGAAACGCCCGTGGGAAAATCGTAGCGGCCAAGGCCCTCCAGAGGC
>CAZANJ010000508.1:0-2563 GCA_964486415.1 uncultured Anaerolineales bacterium | reverse complement strand
CCGTCCGGCGAGCCACGCGCCACGAGCCGCTTACCCTACAACTACCCAGAGCTGGTCGCGGTCCTCAAAGCGCTTCGGGTCGCTTCTCCCGATGGAGCTCAGCTCAAGCCGGAGCAAAAAGAGGCCCTGCGCAACCTGAGCTTGCTGAACGAATCCGGTCTGGTCCCCAATCTGCAAATGCAAGTAGGGCGGGCTTTGTACCAGGCTTTGTTCCCCGGCGATGTGAACGCCGCATTTCAGATGGCCTGGAATCAGGTTCGAGTGCAGCGCGGGGCGGTTGCCCTACAGCTTCGCTTCGACGAGGACACCGTCGCCCTGGCCCGCTATCCTTGGGAACTGGTGTACCACCGACGCCACCTGCTGCCCAGCGGCGGCGTCGAGCTTACCCGCTATATCAGCTATCCCGAGGCGTCCACGACTTTGTCCGTTGACCCGCCCCTGCGCGTGCTCTACGTCGAATCGCGACCGAACGATCTGACTGAGCTGCCCAAGGGAGAGGAGCAGACAACCGTTCGCGCCGCATTGAAGGCGTTGGAAGATGAGGGACTGGTTTTGCTGGAGAGTCTATCGCCGCCGACGTATGACGCGCTGATCGACCGCATTGAGAGCGCACAGGATCACGTGATCCACTTTGATGGGCACGGCCGCGTCGCCCGTCTTTGCCCTGCCTGTGGTGGGATGAACTACCCACACCACACGACCTGTCAGCAAGCGGGCTGCGGTCATTCGTTGGAGGGCGTGCCACCGCTCGGCTACCTGGCGTTTGAGCGCGGCGCTGGCAGCCGCCGGGTCGATTGGGTGGATAGCAGCGCCCTGGGACATCTGCTGTGCAGTTCGGCAATGCGGCTGGCGGTGCTTTCGGCCTGCCACAGTGGTGAAGTGCGAGGTGACACGCTCTTCGGCGGGATGGGACCGGCGCTCATCCAGGCTGGCGTGCCGGCCGTCGTCGCGATGCAAACGCCTGTCAAGGTCCGAACGGCGACGAGGTTTATGCAGGGCTTCTATGGCGCTCTGACCCGCTTCGAATCGCTGCCAGCGGCGATGACCAGCGGGCGGCGGCGCCTGTTCCGTGGTCAGGAGTGGTTTATCCCGGCGCTCTATCTGCGCAGCCAGGACGACGAAGTTCAACTGTTCAAATCAGTGTAGGAGGTGCATTGTGGAAGAGATTGGATTGCAAGATTTGATCTACCAGGTCAAGGAGGAGCTTCTGGCCCCGAACCCGGCCCAGAAGGCCAAAGATCCCTATCCGCTGTTCTTCATCGACAAGGTGGAGCTAGAGGTCGCGGTCAAGGTGACGCAGTCACGCGACGGTGGCATCAAGCTCACTGTGCTCGACTTCGCCGAGGTCAGCGCCGGTCAATCGATGGATCGGGAGCGGGGTCACGTGGTCAAAGTGTCGCTCTCGCCGCTGCTCTCGCGTGAAGCGATTCTGGCCGAGGCGATGAAGGACGAGCGTGTGCGCCAGATGGTGACGGGAGACTCTGTGGAGGCGTTCGTCAAGGTGGAAGAGGCCGGGATGGTGGGAGAGCCGGAATAGGGAGGCTATGAAATTCTACCTACCCAACTTCGAGGACCTGGTCGACCCAGGCTACGACTTCATCCACGACGAACCATCGCCCGAGCGCGACAATCGCTTTCTCCACGACTGGTACGCTCACCAGTTCTTCGACGAGCAGATATTCGACGGCGTACTGCTTTCCAAGACCGCAGTCTCGAAGAGAATCGAGCGGCTCATTCTCGACGCCGGGAACGTCCACGAATTTATGGACCTTGATCCTGAAATCCCGGTGCTGGGAGATTGCGGCGCGTACAGCTACAAGGACGAAAGAGTGCCTCCCTACGCAACAGAGGAAATCCTCGACTACTACGAAACGCTTGGCTTCACCTACGGCGTCTCCATCGACCACGTGATCTTCGGCAGCTTTCCGCCGGAAGAACAACTGCGCCGCTGGGTCATCACCCTGGACAACGCCGAGGATTTCCTGCGACAACACCGTGAGGGAGATTACACTTTCACGCCCGTCGGCATCGCCCAGGGCCAGACGCCGGAGATATACGTCGAGGCAGTCCGCCAGTTGGTAGAGATGGGCTACGATCACCTGGCGCTGGGCGGCCTGGCCCGTAGCGGCGACCGTACCATCCGTGAGGTGCTCGAAGCCGTGGCACCGGAGTTGCCGGAGAGCATAGATCTGCACCTTTTCGGTGTCGCGCGTCTATCGTTGATTCCTGACCTGCTGCGCTATGGTGTCACGATGGCGGATAGCTCATCCCCGATCCGTCGCGCCTTTCTCGGCAACAGCAGCGACAACTACTGGATGCCAGACGGGCGGAAGTATGCGGCCATCCGCGTCCCCTACGCCAAGCGCGGCGCTCGCAAGAAACGCGGCGTTGACTCGACCGACGAGATCCTGAAGCGACGTGAGTTCACACTGGAGGAGTTCAAGGAGATGGAGCAGGAATCGCTTCGCTTGCTGCGTGCCTACGACCGTGGGGAGGCTGGCTTGGAGGAAACGCTGAAGACCGTATTGCACTATGATCACTTGCACGGCAAAGCCCGGGATCA
>CAZANJ010000507.1:0-2580 GCA_964486415.1 uncultured Anaerolineales bacterium | reverse complement strand
TGGAGAACAAAGCTTGAACCTTGAACGTTGGTCTCGCCCGACGCTGATCGCCCTGCTCGCGCTGGCGCTGCTGGGAGCGCTGAGCAGCGCGCGTGTGCGGGCCGTCGAATTCGACGACGACGGGCTCATCGCCGCCGACGAGGTGATCGACGACGACGTCTTCCTCTCCGCCGAGACGGTGCGCGTGGATGGCACGGTCAACGGCAACCTGTTCGCCTCGGGGAGCACTGTTCTGATCAACGGGGTAGTGAACGGCAATCTGCTCGTGAACGGCGGGGAGGTGAAAATCGATGGCGATGTGAACGGCAGCGCGGCCCTGTTCGGGAAAGCATTATCGGTGAGCGGCCCGATCGCGGGCAGCATATATTCACTGGGTGGCTCCATTCTCCTCCACTCATCGGGCAGCGTGGGCCGCAACCTGATCTTCACCGGCTTCGGGCTGGAGACCAGGCCCGGCTCGACGGTTGGACGGGATTTATTGACCGCAGGCTCACAAGCCGTGATCGCCGGGCGCGTCGACCGCAACGTGAGCGCTGAGGTGCGCGGGCTGGAGCTGAAGGGCTCCATCGGCGGGGACCTACGAGCGCAGGTCAGTGAGCCCGAATCGGCGCGGCCTTTCACGCTTCCCTGGCCGGGCGCACCGGAGGTGATCGGGTCGGGGCTGCGAGTGGAAGATGACGCCCAGATCGAAGGGACGCTCACCTACGTCAGCCCGGTCGAGCAAGACGAGGCCATAAAAATAACCCCCGGCGCTGGGATAGACTATCAGCGGTCCGGAGAACCGGAGAAGCACCCCTTCGAGCAAAAAGCACGCAAATGGCTCAGGTCGCGCGTGCGCGATTTCGTCACCCTGCTCGTGATAGGCGCCATGGTCGCCTGGCAGCTCCCGACGCTGCTGAAGAATTCGGCGAGCCGTGCGCGATCCCAACCGTTCCCGGCCGCCATACGCGGGCTGGGCATGATCATCCTGGGCTCCATCGGCGCGTTGATCCTCGCCCTGCTGATTCTCCTCCTCGGAATAATGCTGGGCGTCATCACCTTCGGGAAACTGGCACTGGCGGTCTTCATCCTGGGATTCTCCGGATTGATCCTGGCGTTGGCCCTGTTCTGGCTGACCGCCGCCTATGGGAGCAAGATGGTGGTCGCCTACATGGTCGGCAACCTGGCGCTGGAACGCCTGGCCTCCGACACGCCGGTCAAGGTGATTGGCCCCCTCCTCCTGGGGCTGGCGCTGTATATGGCCCTCCGCTCGATCCCCATATTGGGCTGGCTCATCGGCGCGGCGACCACGCTCGTCGGTCTGGGCGCGCTGTGGATGCTTTTCCGAGAAAGGCCCGCCTCGGCGCACCAATAGCCAGATGATCAAGCACACTCCCGCCCTTTTTCTGATCACATGTTGCCTGCTGGCCTCCTGCGCTGTCGATGCCAGCGATCCGCCCGCTTCAGTTACCCCCACGCCAGGCTCGATGGGCGCCGCAGTGATGGAGGCACTCACCGCTCCCGCCGAGACAGCCGCGCCACGCGACCTAGATCAGCAAGCGCCCGCAGAGGCGACGACATCGCCCACGCCATCCCCGGCGCCGCCACCACCGACGCAGACATTCATCGAGCACACCGTCCAACCCGACGACACGCTGCTGGGGTTGGCCAAACAGTACGGCGTCCCCATGGCCGCGATTCAACTCCAAAATGGGCTGGGCGATTCCACCATCGTGAAGGTCGATGAGACGCTCTCCATCCCGCCGCAGGTCGGGTGGGAGGGCGCTTCCTCGTTCTGGGTCATTCACGTGGTGCAGGAGGGGGAAACCCTGATCGAAATCGCCCGCGCCTACGACGTGGAGCCAGAGTCGATACAAGCGGTCAACGGCCTGGTCGATGCCGACCTGATCGGCCTTGATCAGGAACTGGTGCTGCCGCTGGCAGGCCCGGCTATGACGCGCACGCCATTTCCCACCCGCACACCCACACCGGCGCCCACCCCCACGCCCGCGCCCACAAGCGCATACACCCAAACCCCTGAGCTTGAGTTGACGCCCACGCCAACGGCTGTGCCCGCGCCCACACCCGCCGCTGATCCTCCGCCCGCCGACATCGCCGCCTGGCCGCGCGAGACGGTGCGGCTGATCAACGAGGTGCGCGCCGCGCACGGCCTGCCGCCGCTGACCTATAACGAGACTCTGGCACAAGCGGCCCAGGCTCACGCCAACGACTGCTCGCAACGCGGCTGGGGCAGTCACACCGGCTCCGATGGCTCCGACATCAAAACCCGCATCATACGCGCCGGGTATGACCCCGCCAGTTGGGCCGAGTGCTGGGCGCTGCGCAAGACGCCCCAGGGCGCGGTGGACATCTGGATGGATGAGGTGCCGCCCAACGATCCCCATCGTCGCACGCTGCTCACCACTTGGCTCCCGGAGATCGGCATGGGCGTGGCCGAAGCGGACTGGGGCTACTATTTCATCGCCGACTTCGGCCGGCCATAAAGCATGCCAAACTGACTTGACACGCCACACATCTTTAGTACAATGAATCTGCCACAGACCTTTCCCAGGCTGTGAGCTACGTTCAAACAAACAATCA
>CAZANJ010000506.1:0-2586 GCA_964486415.1 uncultured Anaerolineales bacterium | reverse complement strand
CCTGACCGCGATTCGGGTATCTGCTCCCACCGACCGGCTTACCTTGGTCACCAATTGAGAATGCTCTCATCCATCATAGACTACAGTTACTTCGTCTATACCATTCCCGACCGCTTCCCCTCGGTGGAGAGATCTACCTTGGTACTCAAACCAATGGGATCTTCCATCGGTGAATTAGAAGGCCGTTTGACATTTCCGGCGGACATAGCCCTACGAGCCTACGAAGTCATCGATTTTGAGAAGGGGATCATCACGTACTACTCCTATACCGTTTACCGGGGCGGCGAAAGGCTCTACTGGTACGATCCCCAACCCCACCCAGATGACCCTACACTAGCCAGCACTCACCCTCACCACAAGCACATCCCGCCAGACATCAAGCACAATCGCATACCAGCACCCGGCCTGTCATTCGATCACCCCAACCTTTCAATCCTCATCCACGAGGTTGAAGAGACTTTGCTGAATAGTTCCCCTAGCAATCCCTCGCAATTGACATAACGCACGCTCTGACCGATAGCGCACTGTGCCCCTCAGCAGAAACCACCATAACGAATCCCCTTTACGTTTCACGCCTGCAACCTGCAAACCTGCAGTAAGCGAAGCGACGCAACCTGCACAATTATATCACGGTGAGGGAAGAGGACAACGGCCTACCCCTCCACCACCGCCACCTCCTCCGCCGTCAAGCCGTACAGCCGATAGACGATCAGATCGATCAGGCGGTCGGTGGCACCGATGATGGCCCGCACCCGCGCCAGCTCCTCGCTCAGCTCGACCAGCGGCGACAGATCGGCCTCGGCGTCGAAGGCGGGCACGCGCGTCAGTTGCAGCTTCTTCGCCGTCGAGCGGGTGTAGCCGCCGGGGAAGGAGCGGGCCTCGGCGAATTCATCCAGCACCGCGAAGGCCTGCTGGTAGTAGCGCGCCTTCACTTCGTCCAGCGAGAATCGGTAGCACGACACCCACTCGCGGGCGATGGTGCATCGTCCTGAGCCTGTCGAAGGGTCACTTTCATACTGCCACACTTTCCACGCTTCTTCCGGATCCCGCTTCTTGAGCTGCACCCGGAGCTCCCATTGCCCGCCGTCCCGCACCAGCCGCAGCCCGTCGATGTCGTGGTGGACATCGCCCAGATCTACCGGCGTGGTGATGCGCTGACCGTACTTGATCGCCTCCGCGAAAGCCTCGGTGAAGGGCACGAAGGGCGCGCCCCGGTCGAGATATTTGAAGGGGTCGAGCGCCCGCTCCAGCCGCTGGCGCTCTTCGTGTAGTGCGATCATCCGCTCCGCCAGATGGGCCAGCAGATCGTGGATCACGTCCGCTTGCTCCGGGTCGGCCGAGAGCCGCTCGTCGAGCCAACGGCCCAGGTCTGAATCACTGAAGGCACTGAAACCGACTGATTCCACTGAGTGCCCTTCAGTGGCCTCAATCCACTCAGTGGCCTCAGTGATTCCAAGCGCCGCCAGCCGCTCGCGCTCGTCGGGTGGGGTGGTGAAGGTGATGCGACGAATGGGGAGTTGTCGAATATCATCCGAATAAATAGTCTGACTGGTACTGAATATCAACGTATCGAAGTACGATTTCATTAGGCGGGAATTCATGATCGCTAACAGATACTTGAGATCAAATGGAAGCGATCGGTTGAGTGCTTCTTCTGAGAATTGTACATCTGAACGCTTAACATCTCTCAAGTAGTGCTTCAAAGTAACACAGATTGCCGGATATCCCACGTAAAAGCCATCCTGATCAAAAGCAGCAGAGATACCAAATGTGCCTGATATGCCAACTACTGTTATCTTTGGACTTTCAAATAGCTCAGGCAAGCTTGGTCGTCGCAAGATATCGGCATCATATTCAAGGTATCGACCTTGCCAATTGATGCTATATCTACCAATCTCTTTCCCTTCAATGAAAGGCTTACACTTCTCGTTGACTGGACTTGAGAAAAGATAGGCATCTTTGCCTTTGTTCTCAACCTCACTATGAGCTGCAATAGAATAACTAACATAGCATACCTCCCCAACTAGGATGGATTTATCTGCTAGTTGTTCCATTAAACTTAAAGTATTGGGGGTTAGCTCAATACGAAAGGCATGTTGTGGAGTATTCAAGAACACATCTTGCATAATCGGATAAGATTCATCATCACCTACTCGCCAGACATTAATCTGATTTCGTTCTGTGATGCCTCCAGAAGATTTTTCCAATGTTGGTATACAGTTAATGACACTAGCATCTTTGAAGACAGAAACCCCTAGATAATCTGCGATTCTTCTGATCTTAGTGCTTTTTAAGACCAATTCTCTTATTGCTTCGCCGTAAGACTCTGTCAAGAACGAACGTGGAATAATCATAGCCCAGAATCCTTGTTCACGTAGGACTCTCAAGCCCGTCTCGATGAAAAGCACATAAAGGTCATATGACTTGAATGCTCCTATGAACCTAGAAGCATACAGATGCTTGTCATCATCTGGTAGTACGCGACCACGCACATACGGCGGATTCCCAATCACCGCGTCAAACCCCGGATCCTCCGCCCAATCCCGCGCCCGCAGATCGATGAACACCTCCGGGAACTCCAGGTCC
>CAZANJ010000505.1:0-2605 GCA_964486415.1 uncultured Anaerolineales bacterium | reverse complement strand
GAAAAACCTGGTTTCTTGTAACTCACAAAAGCGGAAGCAGCGGCGAGCGCCGCCAACAGCGCGTACATCCGCGCTTCCTGGGAGTAATAAATGGCAAAGGGGGAAATCGCGCTCAAAAAGGCCGCGATCAAACCGGTGGATTCGCCGAAGAGTGCGCGGCTCCAGAGATAGGTGAGGACGACCAACATCAGCCCCGCCACCACGGAAAGTGAACGCAGCGCGAACTCGCTTGGGCCAAAGAGGGCACGCCAACAGTGCAAGATAATGTAGTATCCAGGCGGATGAATATCGCCCGCCGCCCCCTCGATGATCAGGTCGAGCGAGCGCTCCGCGAGCCGCGCCGAGTTGCCCTCGTCGTTCCAGAAGGATTGAGCGTCCAGGCGGTAGAAGCGCAGGAAAGCGGCGAGAAGTAGAATGGCGAGGAGCGTAAAGCGTGAAACGTGAGGCATAAAACGTGAAACGTAAAACGTAAGGGGCTGGCGATTCATCGTCGGCGAGTCAGAAGCCTAGCCAGGCCAGGGGGGACGAGGGCCGGTCGACGATTAGCGCGTCGATGGTGACGCCGCCAGAGACAGCGGTCAGGGTGATCTCGTGGCGCTCCCGGCGCCGGGATTGCAGCAATCGCACCGGCGAGCCATTAAGCGGGAAAGTGTGAGCTTCGTCGCCATCGATCCGCACCTCAACCTCGCCCCCGCCTGGGCCGGGGAGTAACCTCAGCGTGCCCCCCTCATACGTGAATTGGAGCACCGCGCCGGATTCAGTCGCCCGCCGAAAATCGCCCGCATCCTCCCAGGCTCCATCATATTCCAGCGCCCAGTGATTCTCCTGGTGATGTCCGGGGTAGAGCGTCGGCGTGAGGTTGTTCGTGTATTCCTTCATCGATTCGTAGACCGGCAGGGGCGTGAAGTTGGGCTCGACCATGCGGAAGTAGTACCAGGATTGATTGCGCTCGGCATCGGAGGGGCGCTTGAAGAACCAGAAGTTGACCACACCCATCCAGGGCCATTCCTCCAGCGCCCGCTGGTAGGCCAAGGGCGCGTAACGGGCCTGCTGCTCCAGCGTCACCTGACCGTAAGCGCCGACGCCCTGGATGTTGGGGTCATTCGGAACCGCGTTCGAGTTCATCTCGCTGATCCAGATGGGCTTGTGCGCGTCGCCGTTGGCGACCATTATATCGCGGACGTAAACCGGGCGAGCGAAGTTGATGTTGAGCGGCTTCATGCGGCGATCGGTGGGGCCGGACCAGAGCATATAATCGTTGACCGCCATAATGTCGAAGCACTCGGAGGCGCCGGCGTCATACATCCGCTGGAGGAAGACGAACTCGCTCATTCCCAGTGCCGGCCCCGGCCCAGGATGGAGGGAGACGGTGGGGGCCAGCGCGCCGATGAGGATCACGGCGTGCGGATCGGCCTCCTTGGCGCGGCGGTAGCCCTCACAGAGCAGGCGTGTGTAAGCCTCCGGATCGACCGGCTGCTCCCCCCACTCCGGGTAGACGTTAGGCTCGTTCCAGAGCTGATAATAGCGCACCCGCCCTCGATAGCGCGAGACGGTGGCGGCGACATAATCGCCCCAATCGCTCAGGTCGTCGGGCGGCGCGTAGGTGCCGACGGTATCGGTCAACGCGCGGCTCCAGGCGGGGGGATTGCTCAAGCGGGCGATGACCTCCAGGTCATATTGCCCGGCCAGCTCCACGATGTTATCGTACTTCTCCCAGGCGGAGCGGTAGGGTTCGTGCCGCCGATCCTCAAAATCTCCCTTACCGTGGATCTCGATGTCCTCCCAGGGGAATTCCTGGCGTATCCAATGGAAGCCAGCGTCGGCCATCATCTGCAAGGATTTCTCGCGCTTCCAGGGCTCGACTTCTTGATTGAGGAAAACGTTGATCCCGAAGGGGTTAACGTCCGCGTGGGCCAACGGTGCGTAGGGCGCCGTGCGCGGTCGGGGATGGAGGATGTTCGCCCCCCACTGGATCACGCCGCGCGCTTGTGACAAGGGGGCCTCCTCGCCCGTGCGGTTGAACATCCAAGCGGAAGGGGAAAATTGACAAGCGGTGAGGATCAGCAGTGTCAGGACTGCCGAAGTGGGAATCAGTTTACGCATTACGCCGCGATTATACCTTGCTTTCCGCACAAAGCATTTATTGCGGCTCAATCGATCTCCGAGCCAAAGCTACCACTGCATCAGAGGCTTCATCAGAGGCGAGGTATTCTCGTACTTCTTCGCGTTTTTCCTCAAATAACTGTATGAGTTCCTCGTCGGAGCCCTTGAATCCAGAGATGGAGCGTTGGGCACACGTGCAGCAGCCCAATGTGGCGCGGTAGCTATCCAGGTCACACGTCAAGCAACTGGCTTGATCGATGATCATCAATGAGAAGCCCAGCACATCCTCGTGATTATCGGGAAGAGCCGCGACGCGCTCGACCAAATCGGCCCATTTCGGGCCGCGCAGGTCGTGCAACAGAGGAATGCAATGGGGAGGGAAAAGTATTTCACTATCAGGGTACATGTTCAAATCCTGTTCAAGTTTCAATTGATTTATCCAGACGGACATTATGATAACACAAAAGCACTCCAATTTCAAGGGGTAGGTTTCAGATTGCAG
>CAZANJ010000504.1:0-2614 GCA_964486415.1 uncultured Anaerolineales bacterium | reverse complement strand
CAATCTGCAATCTACAACTTGTCGCTAAGCACAATCTCCTCGTCCTCTGCGTCCACCAGCACGACATCCCCCTCTGAAAACTCATTAGCCAGGATAGCGTCCGAAAGGGCGTCCTCGATGCGGTTCTGAATAACGCGCCGCAGGGGACGAGCGCCATATTCCTCGCTGTAACCTTCTGCGACCAGCAAGTCCTTGGCCCCTTCTGTCACTTCCATCTCAAAGCTAGACTCGGCCACACGCTCGCGCAACTTGTCCAGCTCCAGCTCCACGATCTGGGAGATGTCATCCCGACTGAGGGCGTGGAAGACAATGACGTTATCCACTCGATTGAGAAACTCGGGACGGAAAGTGCGCTTTAACTGATGGAGCAGTTTTTCGCGCATCTCCTCGTAATCGCGATGGATATTTCCACCACCATTCGTAGAGGCGAAACCGATGCCCGTCTTCCGTTTGATCAACTCCGCGCCGATATTCGAGGTCATAATGATAATCGTGTTGCGGAAATCAACCCTGCGCCCCCGCGCATCAGAAAGCTGTCCTTCCTCCATTATCTGGAGCAGCATGTTGAAGACTTCGGGATGCGCCTTCTCGATCTCGTCGAAGACGACGATGGTGTACGGGCGTCGGCGCACGGTCTCGGTCAACTGCCCCGCGTCGTCATAGCCGATATAACCGGGAGGCGCTCCGACCAGACGTGCCACCGAATGGCGCTCCATGAACTCGGACATATCCAATTGCAACAGCGATTCCTCACTGCCAAACATAAACTCAGCCAGCGCCTTCGTGAGCTCCGTCTTGCCCACGCCCGTGGGGCCGAGGAAAATGAAGGAACCGATGGGGCGGCGGGGGTCCTTCAGCCCCGCCCGCGCCCTGCGCACCGCCTTGGCGATGGCCGTGACCGCCTCATCCTGTCCCACAATGCGCTCGTGAATGGCCTCCTCCATATGGAGCAAACGCGCTTGCTCATCATTGTGGAGCTGAGTGACCGGAATGCCGGTCCACATCGCGACCACCTCCGCGATATCCTCAGGTCTGACGAAAACGTCACTCTGGAGCCAATCGCCATCTCGCCCCACACGCAAACTTTCCAGGCGCTCCTGCAAATCGAGTTCCTTATCCCGCAATGTCGAAGCCTCTTGATACCGTTTTTCCGCTATGGCCTGATCCTTGGCATTCTGCACACTCTTGAGGCGACTGAAAGTTTGTCGCAAGCTCTTCGACTGAGGCGTCTTATACATTCTTACCCGTGAGGCGCCCTCGTCGATCAGGTCAATCGCCTTGTCGGGGAGATAACGGTCGGTGATATAACGAGCGGAGAGCTTGGCGGCGGCCTCCAAAGCGGCATCGCTGATGTGGAGCTGGTGATGTTGCTCATACGGGGTCCGGACGCCCTGCAATATATCAATCGTCTCCTCTACCGAGGGCTCCTCGACCTTGATCGATTGGAAGCGGCGCTCCAGCGCGGCGTCCGATTCGATGTGCTTTCGATACTCCTCCATAGTGGTCGCGCCGATGCACTGCAACTCGCCACGGGCCAGGGCCGGCTTGAGAATGTTGGCCGCGTCCATCGTGGACCCCGCCGAGCCAGCGCCGACGAGCATATGCACCTCGTCTATGAACAAAATAGTATCGCTCTCCTTCAACTCGCCGATAACCCTCTTGAGGCGCTCCTCGAACTGGCCACGGAGGATTGTGCCCGCTACCAATGAGCCGATATCGAACTGGAGCAGACGCTTTTCCAACAGAGGCGCCGGCACTTCACCGGTGACTATGCGCTGCGCCAATCCCTCGACTATGGCCGTCTTGCCCACCCCCGGTTCGCCGATGAGGGCCGGGTTGTTCTTCGTCCGGCGAGCGAGAATCTGGATCATACGCTCAATCTCCCGCCTACGCCCGATCACAGGGTCAAGCTTATTCTCCTCCGCCATCTCAGTCAAGTCTATGGTCAGCTTATCGGTCAGCGGGGTCTTGTTGCTCTCACGACGTTCCCCTTTCGATCCTGCGAAAGCCGGTTGCTTCTGGGTTGCACGTTCGGTGTAGCGCTGCACCTGATCGGCTGTGACGCCTAACTGATTGAGCACTTCTACTGCCGTGCCATTGCCCTGGCGGATGAGGCCGAGCAGAAGATGATGAGTGTCGATCCGGGGAGAACCCTGGGTCTGCGCTTCGTCGCGAGCCAATTCCAGCACGTGCTGCGTGCGCGGCGTGAGATCAGGGTCCTTTCCGCTCCGGGAGGATTGCTGGTGTATGGTGCTCAAACGCTCGACCCAATGTTGCACATCGCCCGATTGGAGGCCCAGTTCATGCAACACATGGCTGGCGGAGCCCGAATCCTCATGCAAGAGGCCCAACAAGAGATGCTCTGTGCCAATATGTGTGTGATGCATCCGCCTGGCTTCTTGCTGAGCCAGATTCAACGCCCGTCGCGCTGAATTCGTAAAATACTTCGTCAATTTATCCATCTCGTCACTCCTGCTCTAGGGCTAAGGAAGATCAGGTGGTTACCTTAACGACTCTATTCTTGCGAGGCAAGAATCTTCTAATACTCCTAATGGACTTGGGATTTGGAAATAAATAACCTACTTGCGCCGCTTCCGCCGGATTTGGCAATCCG
>CAZANJ010000503.1:0-2643 GCA_964486415.1 uncultured Anaerolineales bacterium | reverse complement strand
TCGGCGATGTCTATCCTCCAAGCCAGACCCGTATCCCCGGCCACCAGAATCAAATTAGGGTAGTAGTCCAACCCCTGTTGGTCGTTTGAAGGTCAGAACTCGACGGCGACGGTGACCGCGACATGGGGCACGTTGTGGGTCGTTTGACAATGGCAATGGCAGACATTGAGGCTTGATGTGGGGAATCGCAATGCCTGCATGTTGTAATCATAAGCTACTGTGCTACAATGTTGACTGCCTCAATGTCCTCGTCGTGCTAACCCTACAATGAGACTTTGAGCGACGCCCGACTTCCGAAGTATATTATCAGAGAATTGGAGGAACCACGTATGACCGACCCTGGATTATCATCTAGCTCCGTATCGGAGAAAGAGAAGCGCTTTTACCGCGCCCTGGAGGATGTCTTCGTCGGCGCAGAGGTCGAAGGCCAATCCGGCTACATCAACCTGATGCGCATCAAATCCCGCTACTTCCGGGAGTACGTCTTCCCGCAGCTCAGGGAGGACATCGAGGCCGCGCTGGAGGGAAACGCGGAATTTCGCAACGAGCTGTTCGACAAGCTCTACGATTTCTTCCACCGCTACTTCAGCGAGAGTGGCTCGATTTACTTCCGGCGCACGCGCTACCCCCAGAGCGTCTACGAGCAGGTCTACACCGACGACAGGGACGTGATCCTCTTCTGGAAGACGCATATGCTCTACTACGTCAAGACAGACCGGCTGTTCAGGAGCATGGAGGTCGAGATTGACGACGGCCCTTCGACAGGCTCAGGGCTACGCTTTTACTTCGACGTCTCCGAGCTGGAGCACAAGCAGGCCAACGAGCGGCGCGATCTGGTCTATCGCTTCGACCGCGTGCGGAAGAACGACGCAGATGATGCACCATCGATTGTCTTCCGGGTCGAGTATTCCTCCTATGGCAGCAAGACCAAGATGCTCGACATCCTGCGTGAACTGCGACAAGCCCAGGACGACGGCATACTCGGTGAGGACGAGGGCGTCGATGAGGAACTGCTGCGGCGGGCCTTCCGCGTCTTCGAGAAGCAGAGCGAGGTCGATTACTTCATCAACAAGGACGCCGAGAAGTTCCTCAAGGAGCAGTTCGATCTCTGGATGTACCGCTATCTCTTCGAGGGCCAGAACATCTGGCTCCAGCGGCGGCTGAAGCAGTTGCAGTCGCTCAAGGAGCTGGCTTATAAGATCATCGAGTTCATCGCCCAGTTTGAGGATGAGCTGGTGCGGGTCTGGAACAAGCCCAAGTTCGTGCGGGATAGCCACTATGTGATCACGCTGGAGCGCATCGCCGAGCGGGATGGGGACGTGCTGACGCGGGTGCTGGCCCACGAGGGGATGGCGGCCCAGGTGGCCGAGTGGCGCGAGCTGGGCATGGTGAGCGACGACTTCACGCTCGATGATGTCTGGGCGCGTGACCTCTTCGGCGAAAAGTTGAACGAGCGATACCAGTACCTGCCACTCGATACGCGCCACGTGCCCAACCTGGAGCTGGTGATCGTGGGCCTCTTCGAGCACCTGGACGAGGCGCTGGACGGCTGGCTGATCAAGAGCGAGAATTATCAGGCTTTGAATACGTTGCGGCCTCGGTTCCGGGAGCAGGTGAAGTGTATCTACATTGATCCACCTTACAATTCACCCAGCAGTGAGATTCTATATGTCAATAAATTCAAACATTCCACTTGGCTTTCTTTGATGTCTAATCGACTCGTCTTGGCCAAATATTTCTTGGAATCTGAGGGTGTGCTGACAGTTGCAATAGATGATATTGAAGTTGCCAATCTGATGTTGTTGGTCGAGGAAGTATTTCCTGAATATGATGTCACGCCAATCACAGTAGTTCATAATCCAAGGGGAAATATCACAAACAATTTCTCACAGACACACGAATATGCGTTGTTTCTTACTCCTAGCGGAGAATCTGTAATCGCACGGACAACACGCGAAAATAAAGCCCCGCGACCTATGAGAAGATGGGGACAATACTCTAGACGAGAAGATCGTCCAACGATGTTTTATCCCATCTATGTGAAAGATGGAGAGGTTGTGCGTATAGGGGATGTGCCAGATGATGATTTTCATCCTCAAGATAGAAATATCCATCTGGAAAGTGGTAAGGTAGAGGTGTGGCCTATTGACGTACAAGGGATTGAGCGCCGGTGGAATTTTAGCCTGAACACGATTCATGATAACTTGGGTCGTATCCAGGTATTGGAGAACGAGGGGGAGTTTGATTTGTTTGTCTCGTCGGAACTCACGGTGCCTAAGACAGTATGGACCGAAAGCAGGTTCGACGCTGGTGTCTACGGTAGTAACTTGTTGAACCAAATGCTGGCAAGTGAGTTTAAGTTTCCCAAGTCTGTTCACACTGTATATCAGAGTGTTGAGGTTGTAACTAAGAACCGTAAGGAAGCAACCATCTTGGACTTCTTCGCCGGCTCCGGTACCACAGCCCACGCCGTGATGAACCTGAACCGCGAGGATGATGGCCAACGCAAGTACATCCTGGTGGAGATGGCCGACTACTTCGGCGATGTGCTCCTGCCCCGCGTCAAAAAAGTGGCCTTCTCCAGCGAGTGGAAGGACGGCGTGGCCCAGGAGGACGGCCAGGGCATGAGCCACTTCGTCAAGT
>CAZANJ010000502.1:0-2648 GCA_964486415.1 uncultured Anaerolineales bacterium | reverse complement strand
CGGCCAACAGGGGTTGGCCTACTACCCTAGTCCGTGTTATTTAGATGACAAGGGCCTTACGCATTCACATATTACGTTCGGCCTCTTTCTCCTCCTGCGGGAGCGGACCGGTGACGACACGAAAGCCGATGCGGTTCGAGCGGTGATTGGCGTGACTGTAGTCGCGGGCGAAACAACGGGCATCCTCTGCGCGGAAGTTCCAAGATCCGCCCCGGATCACAATCTGACTCTCTCCGGAGCGCGATGTCGTCCATTCCCACACATTGCCAGCGCAATCGAGCACGCCATAGGGACTGGCTCCGTTCGGATATGCACCCACCGGCGTTGTGCTGCCGATACCGCTCTCGCGCACGTTGGCCCGCCGGGGATCAAAAGTGTTCCCCCAGGGATAGATGCGCCCGTCCTCGCCCCGCGCGGCCTTTTCCCATTCCTCCTCGTTGGGCAATCGCACCCCGGCCCATTCGCAGTAGGCGCGGGCATCTTCCCCGCTCACCAGCACGACCGGATGGTTGGCTTTGCCCTCCGGATAGGTGCGTTTCTGGGGGTCCCAATTATAAGGTTCGGCCCAGGCCTCATCGGTATAAGGCACGGGGCGGAAAGAGTTATCGGCCAGGAAGCGGGCATATTGCGCGTTTGTTACCGGGTAGCGCCCGATGCGGTAGGCCATCACGTAGGTCGATTCGGCATCTTTCCCCTGCTTGAACTCGCCACCGGGAATGTCAACCATCTGGTCCAATTCGCGAGGGTCGCCAAGGTAGGCCAGAGCGGTAGCAGCCGAGATGCGCTCTGATTGGCTGACCTCCGCCAGAGGAAGTCGCTCGTCCTGTGGGTCACGTTTGTCCTCGGTCTCCAGTAGTTGCGCCAATGCCAGAGCGTATTCCTCCGTCAATCCCTCATCTCGCACGGCGGCGATGCCGGCCTGTAGCCGGGTGGGATCGTTGCTCAAGAGGTCCTTCCAGATGCGCTCGGTATTATTTTCTGGGGGCTGCTCGGCTTCCTCGCTGGTCGTGCGGGTCAGGTAAATGTAGGTGTTTACTTGATCACGATTCAAGTCGGCGAAGAATGGCTCCACACGCAGCATGCTGAGCAGTGGCTTGTAGCGCAGATAGCGGTCGAGCAGCGTGACCGAAGATTCGTCGGGAGTTTTCCCCTCTATGGCTGACGAATCGACCACTTGATTTTCAAGCGAGGAAATGGCGAATTGCACTTCTGCTCCCTCACGAGCGGCTCGCTCCAGATCCTGGATCAGGTTGGGGTACTCCAGCAAATCCCGATAGAGGTCGCGATAGCGCGCCTGAATGACCACCATTTTGGCCAGAAGCTCTGGGGTGATGCGTTCGAGCGTATCGGCTGCCTCGCGGCGCTGGGCCAGCTTCAGTAGCAAGCGGAAGATGTTGAGCGTGCGCTTTACAACGCGCGGGTTCGGCTCCAACCCCAGCGCTAGAATGTCCCGGCAGCCAGGTGATAGTTGGGAGTCTTGCTCGCCGATGAAGTGGGCAATGCGATCTCCCTCCAGCGGTGGGAGATGGAAGGGGAGCTGCACGATCTTCTCCAGGTAGCTTTGCCCCGTGATGGGGATAGCGTGCTTCGATTCGGGACGCTGTCCATCCTCCTCCGCCACCAGATAATCGGCATACTGTACCTGGACGACGCGCTCGATGACATCGCGATCCACGGCGATGAAGAAAACGCAGCCCGGAACGTCGAGGAATAGCTTGATCGCCTCCAGAACCTCCACCGCTCGCTCCGGCAGGCAGCGATCCAGATCGTCGATGAAGACTACCAGCAAGCCGTTGCGATCTTGGATATACTCTCGTACCAGATGGGCGAAGCCACCCCTGAACTCCTCCAGCAGAGTCAACTGTCGGCGGTAGATCTCGGTGCGCTCCTTTTGGAAAGCGGATAGAACATCCTCCAGTGAGCCTTTCTTGTCCTGTAGTGACTTGGCGAGCTGGATGAAGGCGCCGGTGCTGGGGATGATGGAAAGCCCAAGCCGCATCGCGCCCTTTCCCAGCGCCGGCCAGTCGACCTGGAGCGAGCCTGTCTCGACGCGCTGCACGTCAGTGTAAAGGCGCGCGCGCCAATCCTCGACCGCCTGGGCGTCTTTCTTGTTCAGTTGGTCACTTTTCAGCGCTTCCAGCACGCGCAGCAACAGCGCCCGCCAGAGCGCTCCTTCGTCCCGTTCATACTGCCAGGCGTTGAACCAGACGACGCGAGCCCAGCGGTGGCGCTCCGTGCGGCGGTCATCCAACTGCTCTGCCACCAGGCGCATCAAGCTGGTCTTGCCGCTGCCCCACGGGCCAAAAATGCCGATTGTGATCGGCGTACCAGTGGTCAGCACCACCTCGGTCAGGACATCGGCGTAGTGGGAAAAGTTAAGTTGATCCTGTCCCAGGTGATGAATGGCCTGATCGGTCCAAGAAGCGTGTGCTTTCGTTGTCACCCGCGATCTGATCTCGTTGGTAATCTCGCCTTCCGCCTGTTGATTCTGTTGCGTCATCGGGATGTCCTCCTCCAAAATTAATGTGGGATGGCTTTCCGTAATCGTGTAAAGTTTATCATTTTTTGCTGATTTTACCAGCAGCGGGGCTGCTTGCACCTTTCGACAGCCTGGCGTATCATTGGCCTCGAATGATGAATGATGAATG
>CAZANJ010000501.1:0-2651 GCA_964486415.1 uncultured Anaerolineales bacterium | reverse complement strand
ACCTAAAACTAGCCACGTTTTTGGCACTCGCAGTAATTATGCAACACTCTCAATTGTGCCTGTTGCAAGCCTGTGCTACAATTGCGCAGGACAACAAACTTCCCCCCCTTGTATCCAGGGGACCGGCAAGCTTATGAGGTAACACGAGGCCATTCTCCTAACAAGCAGTAGAGCCTTGATGTTTTTACAATCTTTCGTATAATAGTACCCTAAAAGGGGTATTATGAGTGAACACCATATAAAGACGCTGGGAGATACTGAGGCCCGCTTACTCCTCACCCTGGCTTCACAGGGCAAGAAGGTCTTCACCACCGATGAGGCTCAAGCGGCCATAGGCAGCGCCCGGCACCAAGTCAACAAGCTTTTGGCGCGTCTACATGAGAAGCGCTGGTTGCTCAGGCTCCAGCGTGGGCTCTATTTGATCCTTCCCTTTGAGGCTGGCCTGGAGGGGACTTATAGCGTTCATCCTTTCCTCATCGTTCCTCATTTAGCGACGCCGTATGCCCTCGCCTACTGGACGGCGCTCAGCCACTATAACTACACGGAACAGCTCCCTGGCACCATCTTCGTGGCCACGCCCACTGGGCCCACGTCGCACGAACTGACCATTGAGGAGCTGGGCCTCCAGTACCGTTTCGTGACGCTTGTGTTCCACAAGTTCTTCGGTCATCGCCGAGTCTGGATCGAGGGGCAAGGGGTGACCATCACCGATCGGGCCAAGACGGTCGTCGATTGCCTGGATCACCCGGAGTACTGCGGTGGGATCATCGAGGCCGCCAAAGGGCTCTATGAGGGGTTGTCGGAAGAGCACTTTGCCCCCGAAAAGCTGACCGAGTACGCCGAGCGTATGAGGAACCGCGCTATCCTCAAGCGGATGGGATATCTGGTCGAGCTGCTGGGGCTCCCGGTCGCCGACGAGGTTGGGCGCTGGCAATCCTCGTTATCGGCTGGCCATAGTTTGCTCGACCCCCTGGCCGGCGATCACGGCTCTTACGACAGCCGCTGGCGACTGCGTATCAATCGCACGGCGGATGATCTCACCGATTGGATGGTGCATTGATGATCAGTGCAGCCGAGATACATCGATTGGCCGGTGCTTGGAAGGCGGACTTCACCGTGGTTGAGCGGGACTATGTGCTTTCCTGGGCGTTGGCAGGGCTTTATCGACGGCCCACGTTGGCGGAGACCTTGGTCTTCAAGGGAGAGACGGCGCTGCGCAAATGTTACTTTCCCGATTACCGTTTCTCCGCCGATCTCGATTTCACTCTGCGTACGCCGCTTACGCTCCAGGAATTGCGCTTGGGGGTGGAGGAAGCTGGTCAGTCTATCACGGAGGAAATCGGCATCCGTTTGGCAGTGGTGGATTTCCGGACGCTGCGTGATGTGCCTGGTGAGGAAGCTTACCAGGGGAAGATCGAGTACACGGGGCCACTTGGTCGCCTGGGAACTCATCAGCCGCGCATCAAGTTGGACTTGACGGTCTACGAGACATTGGTGCTGCCTCCTGAGAACTGCTTGGTGTATCATCCTTATAGTGATGCTGACAGCCTGAATCTGGCTGTGCCGACCTATGCGCTGGACGAGATGCTGGCCGAGAAGCTGCGGGCTATGCTTCGCCGGGCCCGCGCTCGTGATCTGTATGATGTGTGGCAGCTGCTTACCCGTTATGCCGAATCCCTTGACCTTGATCGTGTCAGGTGGGTCTTGGTGAAAAAGACACGCTACAAGCATTTTGCTTTTGAGACCGTGACCGATTTCCTCACACCGGAGAATCGGGATGCCTGGGCCAAATCCTGGGATGCTTCCCTCCGCCGTCAGATATCCGTGGTCCCGGAGTACGCGCAAGCCATCGCCGAGGTTGAGCGTGCGTTGACGGATTTTCTATCCTACAAGCAGAGCGGAGACTGAGGCGAAAAGGAGATGACGAGATGAATCTAGCAGCAGTCGCAACAGCCGTAGTAGCGTTTCTGTCCCCCTACTTCGCCGAAGGCGGCAAGGCCGCGGCGAAGAAAGTCGGCGAGAAGCTGGTCGCTGCCATCGAGCGGCGCTTCAAGGGTAAGTCCGCCGCCGAGGAGGCACTGATCGATGTGAAGAACAATCCACAGGACGAGGACTTTCAGGCCGCGCTGCGGGTGCAGCTCAAGAAGGCGATGAAGAAGGATGAGGCATTCGCGGCCGAGTTGGCGGAACTGTTGGACGAGGCGAAAGCAGCCGCTCCGGCAACCTACCAGGCAGCGGTTTACGGCTCCGGCGCCCTCGCGCAGGGACCGGGGGCCGTGGCGGCCAGCGGCGGCAGCGTGGCCGTCGGGGGAAACGTGAGCGGCAACATCTCCACTGGCAGCGGCGATCCCAGCGAGGAGGACGACTGAATCCAGGAGGCCAAGCGATGAAGCATTGCCATCAGTGTGGCGCTGAGCTGCCTGACGATGCACGGTTCTGTATGCAGTGTGGCACGCAACAGGAACAAGCGCCGGATGCCCAGGCCCACGTCGAAGGCCCCGGCGCCGCCGTGGCCCAGGGCGAAGGTGCGACGGCGGCCAGCGATCACAGCGTCGCCGTCGGTGGGGACGTGGGCGGCGATGTTACCATCAACGAGCTCCCGCCCGCGGTGCTGAATCTGTTCGCCCGCCAGTTTGGCTTCGATCCCGACG
>CAZANJ010000500.1:0-2658 GCA_964486415.1 uncultured Anaerolineales bacterium | reverse complement strand
TTCCATACCCGCCGATTTTTGAATCGCTTCGAAAACCCTCCTAGAGCGCCCTACCCTTGCACTCGCTTCTGCAACTCATACAGCTTGTTGATCGCATCCAATGGCGTCATCGTCGAGACATCTATTTCCCGCAATTGCTCTACAATGGGGTGCTCATCAGCGAAGAGAATCGGCTGATACGGATCTGGCTCTTCGGTGCCGGGGCGGAACTCGCCGCTTTCCAGTTCTGTCAGCAGCTCTTCGGCTCGATGGATGACCGAGCGCGGCACGCCGGCCAACTGTGCCACGTGGATGCCATAGGAGCGATCCGCCCCTCCAGGCTCCACTTTGTGCAGGAAGACGACCTGATTGCCCTCCTCCACGACCGCCAGGTTGTAGTTGCGCACCGCCGGCAAGCTTTCGGCCATTTCGGTCAACTCGTGGTAATGGGTGGCGAAAAGGGTCCGCGCCCGTCGCTCCGGGTGATTATGCAGATATTCGACCACGGCCCAGGCAATGGAGAGACCGTCATATGTGCTGGTGCCTCGTCCTACCTCGTCCAAGATCAACAGGCTGCGCGGTGTGGCATGGTTGAGGATATTGGCGGTTTCCACCATCTCCACCATAAAGGTCGAGCGGCCGGCCGCGATCTCGTCCATCGCCCCCACGCGGGTGAAGATGCGATCCACGATACCGATCCGCGCCCGATCGGCGGGCACGAAGCTGCCCATCTGCGCCATCAGCACGATCAGCGCCGCTTGCCGAATGAAGATGCTCTTCCCGGCCATATTCGGGCCGGTGATGATCAGTACACGCTCATCATCGTTCAAGCGCAGATCGTTGGGCACAAACGCCTCGTCGCGCTGCGTGCGCTCGACGACGGGATGACGCCCTTCCACTACCTCCAGCACGCTTTCATCGGTCAGTTCAGGGCGCACGTAACGGTTATGCACCGCTACCTCGGCCAAGGCCGATGCCACGTCGACTCGCGCCAGTGCCCGCGCCATCTTGAGCAGCGTCTTGCCGCGCGCTCCCACCTGCTGGCACACCTCACGGAAGAGCCGCTCCTCAATCTCCGACTGCCGCTCCTCGGCGCTGAGGATGCGCGTCTCGACCTCCTTCAGCTCCGGGATGATGTAGCGCTCGGAGTTGGTCAAGGTCTGTTTGCGCGTGTAATCATCGGGCACGGCGTCCAGGTTAGCCTTGGTCACCTCGATGTAGTAACCGTAGACTTTGTTATGTCCCACCTTGAGGCTCTTGATGCCGCTGCGTTTCTGCTCCCGCCGCTCCAGGCTGGCGAGCCATTCTCGCGCCTCCCGCACCGAGCGCAACAGCTCATCCAACTCATCGGAGAAGCCACTGCGGATGACGCCCCCTTTTGATGTGCTGGCGGGCGGATCGTCCACGATGGCGGTGGCGATAAAGGAGGCCACATCGGAGCAAGTTGCAGACTGCAGATTATAAGTTGCAACCTGCTCCAGCAGTTCGATCAGCTCGGGCACAATCTCCAGGGACTTGCGGATGCCGACCAGGTCACGGGGCGTGGCGTGACCGCCCAAAACGCGATTGGTCAGCCGCTCCAGGTCGGGCATGTCTTTCAGGACATCACGCACTCTTCCACGAAGGATGGTATCCTCGTGAAAGACCTCCACCACATCCAGCCGATTCTCTAGCTCCGCCCGATTGAGTAGAGGCTGCGCCAGGCGCGAGCGCAGGAGGCGCCCGCCCATCGGCGTCTGCGTCTCATCGAGCACCCAGAGTAACGAGCCATGTTTCTTGCGCTCGCGGAGCGTCTCGGTCAGCTCCAGATTGCGGCGCGTGGTGGCGCCGATGCGCATAAAGCGCGTAGTCGTGTAAGTGCTGAGCCCCACGATTTGGGCCAGCGTGCCCTTCTGCGTATCGCGCAGGTAGTGGATGATGGCGCCGGCGGCCCGGGTCGCCAAGGGCTTCCCCGCGCATCCGAAGCCATCCAGTGTCGCCGCCTGGAAATGATCGAGCAAAGCCTGACGAGCGGCCCCCAGCTCGAAACGATAAGCCCGTAATGGTGTAACATGCACGCCAGGTAACAGGCTCTCAAGTTCTGAATTTGAGGCTTCAGGGTTCCGAGTTTCGGACATAGGCACCAGGCATTCACGGGGCTGCAAGCGTGCCAGTTCCTGCTCAATCTCGCCGATGTCGAGCTGAGTGGCGGCGAACTCGCCGGTGGTGATGTCCACGTAAGCCAGACCGGCGCGGCTCTCGTCGCTGAAGATAGCCGCCAGGTAGTTAGGGCGCTTATCATCCAGGAGAGAGGGATCGACGACTGTGCCAGGGGTCACAACGCGCGACACATCCCGCGCCACCAGGCCACTACGTGTGGTGTCATCGATCTGCTCGGCGATGGCGACGCGATAGCCCTTCTCAATCAAGCGGGCGATGTAGCCCTCGACAGCGTGGCAGGGGACGCCGGCCATCGGGACGCGCTGCCCCTTGGAGACTGGACGCGAGGTGAGCACAATGTCGAGTTCCTTGGAAACCGTCTCGGCGTCCTCGTCGAAGGCCTCGTAGAAATCGCCCAACTGGAAGAAGACGATGGCATCAGGATGTTGGGCCTTGATTTGCAGATATTGCTTGCGAAGTGGGGTTACTTTTGGCATAATTTCACAACATGTCAGTCAAGTATATTCGACGGATTTTTAC
>CAZANJ010000499.1:0-2659 GCA_964486415.1 uncultured Anaerolineales bacterium | reverse complement strand
TCTAAGCGATGAACGTAAAGCTCCCAGGCGGTCTTGACAAAATTATTGGAAGTCACAGTACCATCGTCCCGTTCTTGATGAGTGAAAGCAACGACCACGACAATGGCATTGTGGTAAGATGGCAATGTATTGCACTTTTTGAAGTACTTGTATTCGTTAGGTGTGAGAGGCTTTTGTTTTCGTCGGCCTCTTTTGAGTGTCTCTAGAACATCTTCCAGATGATCTTTCAATGCCGGATGATAGATGCGGATGTGATCCCACCGTTCCTCGGTGAGGTAGATTTCATTGCCATAGCGATCTCGAACGATCCATTTCTTGATCATAATGGGGAGTTCCGGGGAAGTGGCTTTCATCATAAATCATACATCCGAAGAAAGTTTTTGTCAAAGCAGCATCAAGTTTGAGTGAACACATGATCAATAATGAGAACGCTACAATTCTCAAACCCGATCGCGAGGTTGGCATCATCGGCTATGGGGCCTATGTGCCCCGTTATCGCTTGCCCGCCTCCGAGGTGGCTCGCATCTGGACTGGAGAGGAGGGCGGCACGCCTATCATTGAGAAATCGGTGCCGGGCCTGGATGAGGATGTGGTGACGATGTCCATTGAGGCCGCGCGGAATGCCCTGGCGCGCGCAGATGGGATAGACCCAGCCCGCATCAAGGCCGTGTGGGTGGGGAGCGAGTCACATCCCTACGCCGTCAAGCCCACCTCGACCATCGTGGCCGAGGCCATTGGCGCCACGCCGCACACGCAAGCGGGCGATTGGGAATTCGCTTGCAAGGCCGGCACGGAGGCGCTCCAGGCCGCCATTGGATTTGTGGGCTCTGGGATGGCGCAGTACGCGCTCGCCATCGGTATGGACACCGCTCAGGCCCGTCCCAGCGACGCGCTGGAGTACACCGCGGCCGCGGGCGGCGCGGCCTATTTGATTGGGCCTTTGGAGGAAGCATTGGCCGTTTTCGAGGGCTCATTTTCCTATGTTACTGACACACCCGATTTCTGGCGGCGGGCTTATCAGCGCTATCCCTCCCACGGAGGGCGGTTCACGGGTCAGCCCGCTTACTTCAAGCACATCATCGGCGCGGCCCAGGAATTGATGGATGGGTTGGGAACAGAGCCCGATGACTATGCTCACGTCATCTTTCACCAGCCGAACGTCAAGTTCCCCCACAAGGCGGCCCGGCGGTTGGGCTTCACGGCGCAGCAGATTGAGACTGGACTTCTGGTCAATCAAATCGGCAACACCTATGCCGGTTCATCGCCCATCGGTTTGACGGCGGTTTTGGATGTGGCTGCGCCGGGCGAGCGAGTGCTGATGGTGAGCTACGGCTCCGGCGCTGGCTCGGATGCCCTTTCTTTTCGCATCACAGAGGCCATCACAGGGCGACAGCCTCGAGCGCCTCTGACGCGCGATTATGTCGCCCGAAGAGCGGAGATTGACTACGCGACCTATGCGCGCTTCACCAAGAAGCTGATCAAATGACCGATCTGGGAATTAAAAAATGAGAGATGTCGCCATCATAGGAGTTGGACAAACTGAGGTCGGAGAACATTGGGACGTCAGCTTGCGCCACCTGGCCTTGTACGCGATCCAGGCGGCTATGGCGGATGCCGGTGTGGCTCAAGTCGACTCGCTTTACGTGGGTAATATGTTGTCCGGTGAATTGGATGGGCAGGAGCATTTAGGCGCCTTGATCGCCGACTTCGCGGGGCTGCGAGGGATTGAGGCTTTCAAGATCGAGGCTGCCTGTGGTTCCGGCGGAGCGGCCTTGCGGATGGGTTATGTGGCCGTTGCGGGTGGCCTGGCCGATATCGTGATCGCCGCCGGGGTGGAGAAGATGACCGATACCCTCAGCCCCGATACGACCGCGGCGCTGGCTATGGCCGCCGACGCCGATTACGAGGCCGCGCAAGGGGCCAGCTTCGTCACCATCAACGCGTTGTTGATGAGACGCTATATGCACGAATATGGCTACCGTCATCAGGACTTCGCCCCTTTCGCCGTCAACGCCCATCGAAATGCGATTCATAACCCGTATGCTATGTTCCCCTTCCCGGTCAGCGCCGAGCGCTTCGCCAGGGCCAAAATGATCTGTGACCCGATCAATCTGTTGGATAGCTCGCCTATCTGCGATGGGGCAGCGGCGGTGATCTTGGCGCCGGCCGACGTGGCACGTGCGCTCTGTGCGGCACCGGTGCGCATTGCGGCTTCTGCTGTGGGGACGGACACCTTGGCCGTCCACGATCGGCGTGATCCACTGGTGCTGGATGGGGCGGCGCTCTCGACGCAGCGAGCCTATAAGCAGGCACAGGTCGGCCCTGGTGACATCGATTTGTTCGAGTTGCACGATGCTTTCAGTATCATGGCGGCGCTCAGCCTGGAGGCAGCCGGATTCGCCGACAAGGGTGAGGGGTTGCGATTGGCTATGGAGGATGAAATTGGAATCGAGGGCCGTGTGCCTGTTGCGACGATGGGGGGCCTGAAGGCGCGAGGGCATCCAGTGGGAGCTACTGGCCTATATCAGATTGTCGAGGTGGTGCAGCAATTGCGCGGTTTGGCGGGAGAGAATCAGGTGCCGAACGCGCGGCTGGGAATGGCGCAGAATATCGGCGGCAGCGGCGCTACTGTCACCACGCATATTTTGAAAAGAATGAG
>CAZANJ010000498.1:0-2662 GCA_964486415.1 uncultured Anaerolineales bacterium | reverse complement strand
GATTGCTCCACGTCGAAGGCCAACCGGTCCCCCTGACGGGGCGCCGGCGTCGGATCGAGCAGGCCGCTGATGTGGAGGAAAAGGTCATCACCGCCACCGTCGGGCGCCACGAAGCCGTATCCTTTCGAGGACGAGAACCACTTGACCGTCCCCGTCCGTTGTCCGGCTGCCGCTTTCTTGGGCGCTGGCTTGTCCACCACCTTGATCTCCTCCAGCCCGGCGACCCGCACCGCCAGCCAGCCCATCGGCAGGGCCGGGCGTCCGTTCTTCAGCGCCAGGTGACGGCTGCGGGGGAAGGGCGCTCCCGCCCGCCGGTTACGCTCTCGCGTCATCCGATACTGGCTCAACATCCGCTCGAACTGCCCATCATCCTGGCGCAGTTGGGAGGAGCCAAGCGTCTTGCTCTCCCAGCCCGCGCCCCAGCCAACCTGCACCAGCAGGGTGTCGTCGGGCAGCTCCAGCAGCCGTTTGATCAGCCTATTGTAAAAGCGCATCGCGCCCCGCGGCCCGCCCTTGCGCTTGAAGTACTCGGCCTCGGTGATCAGGCGCTGCCGGGCGTGCTGCTTGGCCATCGCGGGCAATTCCTTGAGCCAGCGTCGCTTCCCCTGCCAGCGCAGCCGGGCCGCTTCCGGATCCTCGAAGCCGTAGGTCTCCAGCGTGATGGCGGCCTGGAGCACCGTCCCCGGCCTGATGGCCTCCACGTCGACGTCCAGCCCGGAGCTGCGCGAGGAGGCCGTGGGGTAGACGCGCACGGTCTGGAGCGCCAGGTGCTCATCGGCGTCGACCGGCTCGCTATCCCGCACGCGCAGCGCTCGTAGCCAGTCGTGATTCGGATCGCGGCCGAAGACCTGCTGCTCCAGCGGCTGGGAGGCCCAGGAGCGACTGCGCTTCAGGCGGCCCAGGTCGAGCTCCTGTTCCCCGGACTGATAGACGCCCCAGAGGATGAGCGTGCGCAAGGCCCCCTTGAGCGAGGAGCCGGGCAGGTAGGGCCGGTCGAAGACGTCCTTGATCTGCTCCACCACTTCGGCACCTCGACTCGCGGCGCTGGGCACGCCCCTGATGACGTAGCGGAAGAGATCCGACCCCGGCGTGAAGTCCTCGGGGCGCAGTAACTCGGTCGCGGGGCGGCCCAGCAGCGCCTCGTCGAAGGCTTCCCCACCGCCCAGCGCGGCCTCCAACAGGGCATCCTCGTCGATGCGCCAGGTGCGCCCGTCGCGGGCCACGTAGTCATAGCCCCGCAGCAACTCGCGCCCGCTGCCCACGTGCAGCGGGCTGAGCGCGGTGATCTCCAGGTCGAGCTGTTGAGTGATCTCAGCCATCGTTCTCCTCCTCCCTCTCCACCATCTGGACCCCGACAGGGCAGGCGTATCCCCAGCGCCAGATCGGGTAAGCGTCCCAGCCCTCGGGCTGCACATCCGCCAACCGGCCCCAGGGTCCCTCGCCCACCGGCTCGAAGACCGAACCCTCGCGCAGCATGCGCACCTGCTTCCTCCGCCGCGCCTGATGTCCGGGTGCATTCAACCAGCCCGCGATCCCGTCCAGGCGATAGGCAGCCCGCCCGCGCAGGGCCTGTGGCAGTTCGTCGCGGCGGGGCAGGTAGCGGGATAGGGTCAGGCAAGGGCCGTCTGTCCGTGGCTCCGGCAGATCGAGTGCCATCGGCGCCCCCTCCAGGGTGAACTGACCGTAACCCACGGATCGCTCACCGCCCAGCCCGCGGTCGCCCATGTGAGCGAGCAGCGTCACCAGCCGGGCCTCGACCTCGGCGTCGATCCCGTCGGGCCATTGGACCCCGACCCACAGGCCGCAGCCAGGCGCATAGACCGTGCGCCCGATGCGGTAGACGGCCGAGGCCGCGCTAATGCGATCCACCGTCACCCGGTCGACTGG
Source organism: uncultured Anaerolineales bacterium (assembly GCA_964486415.1). GTDB lineage: Bacteria > Chloroflexota > Anaerolineae > B4-G1 > B4-G1 > CAZANJ01. The sequence goes on along the minus strand of CAZANJ010000498.1, from coordinate 775 downwards.
CCGCGAGTTCCAGACCTTCTGCGCCCGCAGCCAGCGCCGGCCCTCAGCGCCCTTCAGCCAGCCGCGCCAGTCATTTCGCTTGCGGACGCTCTCCGGGGTAAGGTCCTGCCAGGCATCGGGCAAGGCGTCGATCTCCTCGGCCGCCAGCCAGACGCGCCCTTCTTGCAGGAAAGCGCCCTCGTCCTTCTCTCCATCGGCGTAGTCCACCATCGGCTCGTCCATCAGCAAACGGCGGAAAATGACGGGCGAGACGTAGCGCAGCCGCTTGAACAGCTTGCGCTGACCCGGCTTCAGCTTCAGATTGACCCGCAGGAACGGGAAGGGCAGCAGCGGCAGATGTCCGACGCGCGGGAAGACGGAGGTGAGCAGAAAAGGTGGCTGCCCGTCGTCGAATGGTTCGACAAAGGCCTGCACCGCCTCGCTGCCGTCCAGATCGCCCAGCGTGGCCACCAGGGCCGCGAAGAGCGTGTCCGACGGGCAGTGCGGCGCAGAGCCCTCTTGCGCCAGCCCCCGCAGCCCGAAGTGAAACCCAGCGCCGGGCTTGGGAGTCAGACGATACGTCGTCCACTTGGTCATTGATGACCTCCTAGGCTGCCGCTTCAATCGGCACGCCAGCCTCTTCCAGCCATTCCAGTAGTTCGTCCATCCTGGCCGTCAGTGCCCGTAGGCTCTCGAAGCTCTCGCCCTCCTCCAGGAAGTGACGATCGTTGCTGTAGTCGTCGCGGGCACGGGTGTAGACCTGAATGTCGCGGAAGGCCACCTTGCCGGAGCCGCG
>CAZANJ010000497.1:0-2663 GCA_964486415.1 uncultured Anaerolineales bacterium | reverse complement strand
CTGCTGACCGACCGCGAGACCTTCGCCGCTTTTGTGCGTGAGCAATGGCGGGGCTACGTCCAGCGACAGACGGGGGAGTTGCTTGGGGAGGAATCGCCCCGCTACGTGCTCGATTTCGAGGCCGACGACGGCCTCCAGGACACGCTGCCCGGCCTGATGCGCAGCGGCACGCTGGAGCCGGTGCGGGTGACTCAACCAGATCGATTGCCCGGCTGGTCCCGCCCCGCCGTCCTCTCCCAGGACGAAGACCGTCGCCCGCGTCGCGCCGCCGAGCTGCTGGGCCTGCTCGATGAGCACTTGCAAGCGCCGCTTGAGGAAGCTCGCTGGGAAGAGTGGCAGCGCGTCGCCCGCGCCTGGGCCGAGCTGACCGCGCTGCGCTACGCCCCCGATCGGCCGCTCCTGCCCGATCAGCGAGCGGCATACGGGGGCTTGCAGAGCGAGATCGACACCGCCTTCCTCGGCTGGCTGCGCCGGCGGTACGCCCCGCTGGGCAGTCGCCGCCTGCCGACGCCTCACCACGTCCACCACGTGCCGCACTACATCGCTTACCGCCACCAACAGCATGAGAACAGTCGCGTGGCGCTGCTCGTCCTCGACGGACTCGCCCTGGCCGATTGGCACATCATCAGCCTCACCTGGCGGGCGCGTCATCCGGGATGGCGCTTCCACGAACAGCACCTGCTGCTGGCCCAGATTCCGACCCTCACCTCAATCTCCCGACAGGCACTGATCAGCGGCCTGCGCCCGGCTGACTTCGCCCACACGCTGGGCACGACGCGCACAGAACCGCGCCGCTGGGCCGATTTCTGGGCCAGGGAGGGGCTGGGCGAGGAAGCTTGCCCTCACGTCCACCTGGCCCTGGAGCGGAATAACCCGCCGCCCGAAATCGACAGCGCCCGCACCCGCGCCCTCTGCTTGATCGAAAACAGGATTGATGATATGGTACATGATGCCACGCTGGGCGGGGCCACCTTCTACGCCGCGCTGAACGTCTGGCTGGAGGGCTACAGCGAGAAGCTGGAGACGGTGATAGCCCACCTGCTGGCACGCGGCTTCGCCGTCTACCTGACCAGCGATCACGGGCACGTGGAGGCGCGGGGCTTCGGGCGCCCATCGGAAGGGCTCACCGTCGACACGCGAGGCCGACGGGCACGTATCTACAGCGACCGGCACGCCGTCGACAACGTCCAGCGAGATTTCGAGGAGACCATCCGCTGGCACCGCCAGGGCCTGCTGCCGGACGACGTCTGGGTGCTGATGCCCCAGGGGCGCCGGGCCTTCGCGCTGGAAGATGAAATCGTCGTCACCCACGGCGGCCCCACCCTAAACGAGGTTGTGGTCCCGTTGGTGGAGATTACGGCAAGACCCTGAAGGTTTCCGAAACCTTTAGGGTCTCTAAGAGGGTATATGAACAAGGGGATTGGATTCAACCGCACCGTCTTTCGCTCCTGGCTCGATGCGACAGCCGCCTTCTGCGCGGAGACCGACGATCCCGAAGAGCTCCGGGCGCGATTGGAGCCCGTGGTCGGTCAGCACCTCACGGGGGAGGAGGGGCGGCGCAAGACGATAGACGTGCTGCTCAACATCTGGCTCAAGAGCGGCGAGATCGCCCCCGCCCTGCAGGAGGAGGCCGTGGATTGGTTCCAGGCATCGCCCGTGGTCGAGGATCGCCTTTGGCTCCACTACGGGCTTTCGCTGCTGTACTATTCTTTCTTCCGTGAGTGCGTTGCCGTCGTGGGGCAGGTCAGTCGGCTTGAGGGTACGATCACGTCTCGCACGGTGAAAGAGCGCCTGACGGCCGAGCGAGGACATCTGGGCTCGTTGGATCGGTCCGCGGGGCGGGTGATAGGCTCGCTGCGCGACTGGGGCGTTTTGACCGAGACCGAAGAGCGCTACGTCTACGAGCCGCAACGGCGGGCTTTTTCCGCCAGCAGAACTGAGCTAGAGGCCTGGCTGCTGGCCTGCGCGATCCAGGCCCATCCGGCCGAGGAGCTCCCCTTCGCCGATCTGGTGCGCCTGCCCGAACTGTTTCCCTTTCGCTTCACCGTGACCGTGGACGAGCTGAGCCGGCATCCTCGCTTCGACGTACAGCGACAGGGGCCGGGCTGGGAGATGGTGCGGGCGGTTTCGGCTTAGCCTGATTAGGAGATGTGATCATAATGACCAATGGTATGAACCTGGAAGCCAAGTTTATCGGCAGCATGGTCGGAACCGCCTTGGGCGACGCCATCGGCGAACTGGCCTTCCGTTATCCGGTGAAGGATGAACTGCTCTCGGAGGTAGAGAGAAGAGAGAGGCTCGTCTATACTGATGACACGGCGATGGCCATCGGCCTGGCCGAATCGATTGCCGAAGTCGGCGGGCTCGATCAGCGCCACCTTGGCGACACTTTCCGGGCCAACTTCCAGCGCGAGCCTTGGCGAGGCTACGCTTCGGGGCCTCCCACCGTCTTCAGCAAGGTCGAGCGGCAGGGTATGGCCTACGCCGAAGCGGCCATGACGCTCTACGGTGGAGAGGGTTCTTTCGGTAACGGGGCCGCGATGCGCATCGCGCCGGTGGGGCTTTTCTTCCACGACGAACTGGACATCTACGAGAGGGCGCGGCTTTCGGCGACGGTGACTCACGCCCATCCTATCGGGATCGACGGCGCCGCCGTGCAAGCC
>CAZANJ010000496.1:0-2669 GCA_964486415.1 uncultured Anaerolineales bacterium | reverse complement strand
CTATAAAGTTTTCCCGAAACTTGTACGATTGCTAGGCGGAGCTTGAGGCTTCCCTTGCCATCAGTGCCCGCTCGTAGATTTCTAACCAGCTCACGAATAGCTGCGTATGGCGGCGATCATCCAAACCATTGAGTAGTTCCTCCATATATTCAGCGACCAGTTCTGCTATCCAAGCTCCCAGATCACCCCCCTGTCGCCAGTAATCCGTGAGATCATGTGCAGGAGGCAGGACAGGCTTGAAACGCTGCGATATTGAGCGTAGACGGGTGCCGCCGCTTTGGCCCGCCGCGTCGTCATCGTAGGTGACCAGGATTAACCAGGCTCTGACCAACTCTACAGCGTCGAGGACATCCACCCGATGAGTCGCTCCCCCCAGGCTTGCCACATCACACAGCCCCACTGCCGTCTGCCAGGCCAACAGGGCGTCGAACTCACCCTCGACGAGCAGTATGATAGGCAGCCCGGATAACTGATCCGTTCCAAAGAGGATGGCCTTCCCTCCTCGAACACTGACATATTTCACCGCTGGCAGACGATCCACCGATCCGATGGCTTGGGCTAGCACGTTGTCAGGCAACGGTCGCCTCACCTTGAGGTACCAGATGTCCTCGTCACGAATTCCAGGCACCACTACGCCGCGCGGGAGCCAGACCCGTTTACCTCCGCCCAATCCCCAGCGAGAGGCATCATCCCAAAGATCGCGTGGATTGTAGCCCAGGTTCCAAGTTTGGATCGTCTCATCCGTCAGGCCGCGCTCGACATGCAGGTACTCCAGTACCGATTGCCCTGTTGGAGTCCAAAGTTGCTCTCGCGCGTACCCCATAAAAGCAACCGCTCGTTCCCGCCACATATTATTGGGGGGCTTGATGATAGGTCGGGCTCCGGACTTCCCAAGCGATCCTCCCCGTCTCCTGTTTATGCCCAGATTATTCATCTCAATACCCACTCTCCCGGCCAGATCGTCGATGGCATCCTCGAATCTTACATCGCGCCAGCGCATATAGAAGTCGATGGCATCGCCGTCGTTGGCATCCTCAGGACATTGAGTAAAGCAATGCCAGCGCTGACGACCATCCTGATTTCTATAAAGGTGAAAGGCCGCTGGGTTATCAGCCCCTGGGTGCAGAGGACAAACCGATGAGTTGTTTCGTCCAAAGCACGCTCCGGCTTCCTCCGCTAGCGCCTGTAAATCGATTCGACCGAGCAATAGATCCAGATCCATCATCACATTCCGTTTACCGATCTCACTGTCTCACTGTCTCACTGTCTCATTGTCTCAGAGGTACGTCATCTCCCTCACGGTGGGGTGGGCTGATACAGTAAACAGTGAGACAGTGAGACAAACAGCTGATTACGCCAACTCCCACCGGTTGTCAGGATTATGATGCCCCTCCGTATTCGTAATGGCATCCCCCAAATCGCTGCGGGCGCGATAGAGCGTCGATCGGCTGAACCCGTCCTCCGCGGCCAACGAGACAATATCCCGCGGCCGCATCGGCCCACCAAATTCCTCCAGCGTCTCGACCAGCCACTCACCGCATAGAGTTGTTTGGGTCGGCGGCTCATACGCGCGTGGCGGGTCTACATACTCAATTAGCACGCCATCTGGATGCAGTGGCAGTAACTCTACCCCAATCGGATCAGGATATCGCCCGAGATTAGTTTTGATCAACTCCAGCTGGCGCGGGCCATTCCGATCTGGCTCAGGCCCTGTTTGTACCATGGACAGTCCCAGCACCGAGCGCGACATAGCGACGATGTGGCTTGAGCCACGGAAGCTGTCAATGTTAAGCGATGAGGTGCCCTTCCTGAGATGGTGGATGAGCAGTAGCCCCGCTTGCATATCCAGGGCTAGATTGTTTAGAAAGCTGAGTAATCCTCTGACTTCCTTTACGCTGTTCTCCCCGCGGCTGCTTATGCTGGACAGAGAGTCGATTATGATAAGCACTGGGTCAATCGTGTAGGCCATTTCGGCCAGACGATCACGGTCCCGCTGTTCGCCAAAATCGATAAAGAATTCCGCTGGCTGGAGCAGATAGAGCGCGGAGGTGTCCATTTTCCATCTCTCAGCCCGCTCGTTGATCAGCTGGGGCACCAATTCCGCGTCCACGTAGATGACCGACCCTGGCCTGGAAACCACCGAGCCATCGGGGAAATCCATCCCGTGGATCACACGTCGTGCCAGATCGAGAGAAAGCATCGATTTTCCGACCCCCGGTGCAGATCCCAGCAGCGTGATCATCCCCCTGGGAATCCAACCGGGCCAGAGCCATTCGATGGCAGGAAGCGCGTCTGCGATATCTGCCAAGGATGGGTAGTCGGGCCCATCCCCAGGAGCAGCAGACAGGATACCCCCAATGAGTCGGTCGCGGTCTGGGCAGTCGAGCAGAGATCGCAACAATGCCCCCTGTCGCCCCTCTTGAGGAGCAGCTCTAACAGCCTCGTAAGCGCTGCGCAACGGCTCAGTGAAATCGTCTAGTGGCAAATCGGTTTCCAGGCCGGCTAGACAGTCCGCGATTGCCTGGATCATTAGCCTCCCCGTCAGCATGGCCACATCCTCCTACACCGCAGCGTGGTTTGACACCAAGGCGACTCTGCTGTAAAATATCTGTGATTGTCGTTTGTGCCTATCGGCACCCCATCTACCGCCACCGCTCCACCGGTGGCGG
>CAZANJ010000495.1:0-2670 GCA_964486415.1 uncultured Anaerolineales bacterium | reverse complement strand
CCCGCTCAGAGGGGATTTGCAATCCCCGATTTTTCAAAAGACGCCAAGTGACACACCGTTCGACTGAGCTCACGCCGAAGCCGGCTTGAGCGGCTGAGTAGATACATTTGCTCCAAGGGGATTGCCAAATCCCCGTCTGAGGCTTCAAAATTGCGGGGCATCGCACAAAGCCGGGATCTGGCGAGCGTGTAACTGCCGACTGGCTTACGCGGCTAAAATCATTCCGCTCCTACAGGTTTCTGGAAATCTTTAGGCTCCCCTCATCGCCGGGCACGAACGTCATCGGCCCCTGGGGCACGATACTATCCACCACCAGAGCGCGTGCGTCCATCGCCTCCCAGATCGCTTGAAAAGGCGCTTTCCCCTCCACCCATTTTTCCACAATCACAGTGCCGTGACCGGGCAGGACGGTGAAAACCACCTGGCGCGGATCGGTCGGATTCTGCAACGCCTCGGAGTGGGCGAAGGCATCCCGAATGCCTCGCGCCTGCGCCTGTGTCGCGCAGGTGACCGGATAGTGATGGTAGGGCGGCGCCATCGGCACATACTCCACCCGCTGTGGATTGTAGGCCGAGATTCCACGGTGACCGTGCAACTTGGATCGCGCCACAGGCACCTCCGCTCCCGATGCCAGCGTGACGGTGGGCAAGGCGGCGTCCATCTCCACCATCTCCACCGCCTCCGACGAGGGCGGATCGTTGCGCTTCCCCTCGACCTGGCGCACCTGCGCCCCTTTGCCATCCGGACGCACTCCCAGGATCACGGACAAATCCTCCTCACCGATGTCGCCCTTGTCGACCGGGCGCGCGCTGCCGGTCACCGTGGCGATCAGCGCGTCCAGTTCGGGGTCCCAGGTGGAGAAGCAGCCCTCGCTGTATTGACTGGATACCGACTCCGCCACGGCGGGCACCTTGACCAGATGGGCGATGCGCACCATCTCGGTGAAGAAGCCCCGCTTCCCCAGCTGCCGCCCGGCCTCGATCATCGCCGCGGGCGTGCCAAGGCTCTGCCAGCGCTCGTAGGGGAGCGGATCACCCACCACCCGATGATCGGTCGCCTCCGAGGTGCTGGAGGCGGTGACGATGCGTTGCACGATGTCGCGGTAGAAGAAGTCCCGATCATGGGCGTCGATGCGCGGATAGGCGCCGACCAGGTTGAAGAGATAGGCCGCCTCCACTTCCTCCTCACCGACCACCAGCAGCGTATCGAGGCCCTTGACCTGACTCTGCACGATGCGCTCCAGCGCCAGGATCGGCCCGCCACGGCGCCCCTGCTCGAAGAGCACGTGATAGGCCTCCGGGGCCATGCCAGCGAATTCATAGTCGGTCGGGTCCGGCGGCTCCTTCTCCAATACTTCACGGAGATAATCCAAGCGATCTTGGAGCGCGGCGGGGCTCACCTGCACCAGCGTGTAAATGGTGGGGGCTCGATTCAGCCCGAAGCGCCGCCGAGCGGTGAAGAGCAGCGCCTCGCGCCAGCCGAGCGGCTCGTCGAAGCGCGCGGTGGTGAGCAGGATGTCTGTATGGTCATCGGGGCGTTCCTGAACGCGGTGCCCAAGGCGCCGAAAGTGGTCCAAGAGGCCCTCTGCCACCTCATCCAAAAGTGGACCTTTCGGCCCGGGCACAAAGGCTACGTTTATCTCACGCAGCCACGAGTGTGTCGGTTTGTCCGTCTCATTTTCTTGAGAATTGGAATGCTTGCTCATAGGTAAGGCTCCTAAGGTTAAGGTTAAGGTTAAGGTTAAGGTTGAGGTTGAGGTTGAGGTTGGGTCATTGCTCCCAGCCTTGCAGGTGGAATAGTCGCACCAGTTTATCTCCCAGTCTTGGGGAGAGGACGTTGAGGTAGTGAAGCAGTTTGGCCTGGGGCGGGATGATCACCTCCGGGCGGCGCCAGCGGATCGCCCGCAGGATGGCGCGTGCCACGTTTTCGGGAGGGATTTTGGCCGAGATTGCGGGCGCTTCCAGGGATTCGATCAGCGGCGTGTCGACGCGGCCCGGAAAGATGGTGCTGACATAGACGCCGCTGCCGTGCAGTTCCTGGCGCAACACCTCGCCAAAGCCGGTCAGGGCGAATTTGGCGGCCACGTAGGGCGCGTCGAGGGGCAGGCCCTTCTTGGCGTCCATGGAGGAGACGAGCGCGATGTGCCCACTTCCCCGCGCCAGCATGTGGGGGCGCACTGCCATAACGGCGTACAGCGCACCGTAGAAATTGACCGCCATCGCGCGCTCCATGTCGGCCTCGGTGAGCTCCGCGATGGAGGCGCGCACGTAGGCCCCGGCGTTCGCTATCAGGACATCGATGTGGCCCCAGCGCTCCAATGTCCTCGCCGTCAAGTGCTCCACCTGCGCCCGTTGTGTCACGTCGGTCGGAACGACCAGCGCCTCTCGCCCCAGCGCCTCAACCTCACGCGCTACTTCGCGCAGATTGGGTTCGGTGCGGGCGGCCAGGGAGATGTGAGCGCCCTGATCGGCCAGCGCGATGGCCGTCGCCCGCCCGATGCCGCTGGATGCGCCGGTCACGATAGCTGTCTTGTCGAGCAGAAATTTTTTCATGTCATTCCTCGCGTTTTATGATACGGAAATTGTACTACGCTCCGGAAGGAAGGGCAACCATGCACAAGGGTTTTCGAAGCGATTCAAAAATCGGCGGGTATGGAAACCCGCCCTACAT
>CAZANJ010000494.1:0-2676 GCA_964486415.1 uncultured Anaerolineales bacterium | reverse complement strand
GAGGATGTAGGGCGGGTTTCCATACCCGCCGATTTTTGAATCGCTTCGAAAACCAAAACCCGAAGGTGCCACAGAGCCCTTCGGGTTTTCACATGAACTGCAAATTGCGTACCGCGTTCACCATCCACAATTCACGAATAGACCTCCTCCATCGAGGCCCTGATGTGCCTCACTTCCCCCTCAATCTGTCGCTGCACGGCAGCAGCCACCGGGTAGAAACGCAGCAGCCAGCGCCCCAGCCCGGTCTCCGAACCGATGTCAAGCGACAGCCGGACCGCCTCATCGCCCACTCTCTGGAGGCTGAACACGCCCCACACTCTGAGCCACGAGGGACGGAGCAAGCGAAACTGAAACGCATTATCATCCACACCGGTGAGCTCAAAGGGCAGCTCCAGCCGCAGGAAGAAGAACTTCTCCCGCGTCTTGAAGCGCGCTCCCACCTCGCCGAAGTCGCCATGGACAAACGAGAAGCCCTCGTGTGTGGCGAACTGATACCGCTCCGGGTATATCTTGAGCGACAGGAACCAGGCGCGGGCTTGCGCCAGATTGACGTTTACCTCGGTCTGTGCGCTGAGCGTAATCTCCTGCGCTGCCATATCGATTTCACCTTTCACTCTACGACCGGCGCTCCCGCGCCAGCGATAAGGCCCGCGCAGCCGCCTCCTCCGGCGTGGCGGCATAGATGATGGGCGCGTCCGGATGGCCCTCGCGCCTCATCTCCCAGGTTCCTAGCCCGACCACCGGGGTGTTGAAGGAAAGGGAGAAGGCGATCTCGCTCAACGTGCCATAACTTCCCCCCACGGCGACGACCGCCTGCGCGGTGCGCGTGATGATGGCATTGCGTGCCTCGCCGATGCCGGTGACGATGGGAATGTCCACGTAGGGATTGGCGCGGCTCCGGCTGGTTCCAGGGAGCACGCCGATGGTCAGCCCGCCGGCCGCTTTCGCGCCACGACAGGCCGCTTCCATCACCCCGCCGCGTCCGCCGCAGATCAGCACCGCGCCGCTTTCAGCCAAGGCGCGTCCCACACCCTCGGCGGCCGCGGCCTCCGCCGCCTTGGGCCTTGATCCTCCGATGACGCCGATGATGAGCTTCGTCATCCATTACCCCCTTGCAGCGGGAAGGAGGCCAGCGTGGTGTACTCCGCACCGGTGGGCTTGAGCACGCTGCGGATGAGCTCGAAGTGATCGGCGTCGAACTCACCCAGCCTGTCCACCTTCGCGGTGGTGACCAACTGGCTTATCTCCGACAGATCGCTGCGCGATGTGCCACGCCGCACGCGGCCCAACGTGAGGTGTGGATTGAAGCTGTGTCGCTCCGGCGGATAGCCGAGCGATTTCATGGCCTCCTCAATCGCGGCCCACAGCGCCTTCAGCCGCCCCGTCGGCTCCTGCACCCCGACCCAGAGAACGCGCGGCCGACGCGGATTGGGGAAGCAGCCGAATCCTTCGACGGCGAGAGAAGAGGGCGGGGCATGCCGGGCCACGACCGATAGCGCCTCCTTGATCGTGGGTAGCTTGTCGCGCGGCGTGTCGCCCAAGAACTTCAGCGTGAGATGCACTCCCTCCGGTCGCACCCAACGCACGCTGCGATGCGGAACCTTGCCCTTCAGCCGATGCTGAAGCCGCGACAACTCCTCCAGGAGCGAGCCCGGAAGCGGAATAGCGATAAAAGCACGAACGGTTTCCATAAACTTGTCCTTTTCTGAATGGCGAATGTTGAATGTTGAATATTGAACGATGAATGACGAATAGCGACTTGCAATCTGCAATCCGCAGTCTGCAACCTTACAAACCACAAACCTCGATGCTTCCTGTTTCCATATCCATTATCAATAACCGGTTGCGCAGCAGTACCCCTCTACCGGTGAGGAGCTTGACTACCTCTTGCACTTCCCAGGCAGCCACGGCCATCGGCGTCGCCGCTGGCGTGCCCAACTGGGCCTCCAGGCCTTGCTCTGGCAGGTCGACCTCTTCGCCGTACAGTCCGCGCAGGCCGGGCTCACCGGGGAGGATGGTCATCACCTGGCCCAGGAAGCCCGCGATGCTGCCGTGTACCAGCGGGATGCCCAGCTCCTGAGCGCCATCCTGCAACATCAAGCGGATCGGCAGACGGTCGAGCGCGTCCACGACCACATCGGCACCCTCCAGCAAGCGGGGCAGGTTTTCGCGACTGAGCATTTCCACGTGACCGCTCACGTCGACGGCGCCGTTAATCGCCCCGATGCGCTGCTGTGCGGCCTGCACCTTGTCGGCGCCCAATTGCGCCTCGCTGCTGAGAAGTTGCCGGTTCAGGTTATGCTCCTCGAAGGCGTCACCGTCGATCAGGATCAGCCGCCCCAGGCCCATGCGCGCCAAAGCCTCCACGACGTAGCCACCCAGCCCACCCAGCCCGACGACCGCCGCTGTGGAGCGCAACAGATTCGCCTGTCCCTCCAGGCCGATTGTGCCAACGTTGCGCACGTAACGCCGGGGGACGACGTCGACTTCCAGCGCCGCTAGCTCCACCGTCCGGATCGGTCGCGCGAACGCCTCGGACAGCTCGCGCACCTGCTGCAATGGAATGACGCGCAAATCACCCTCAACCTCCGCCAGCTCTTCGATGCGCTCCCGCAGGGAAATTTCGTCCATAGTGTGAAGATTATATCATGCAAACGGAGAGGGAAAAAGGCAAGC
>CAZANJ010000493.1:1232-2677 GCA_964486415.1 uncultured Anaerolineales bacterium | reverse complement strand
TCACTAGTGAATGATGGAAGAAGTTATGGTGACCGATTCTGTCAGCAAGCTAGAATAGGACATCGGAGTGAAGTCATGACTGTCTATCTGCTCGTCTTCGCCGGAGCGCTGGTGCTCGCCATCGGGGCCACTCCCTTGGCCCGCTATCTGGCCCCGCGCATCGGCATGATCGATCAGCCGGAGGCGCGTAAGGTGCATCGCCGCCCGGTGCCCCGCATGGGCGGAGCGGCCATATTCCTGGCCGTCATCGTCGCTGCCATCATCCTCGGCCGGCGCTACAAGTTCACCCAGTTCGGCAGTATCCTTATCGGCGCCACCGGCGTATCCTTCCTCGGCCTGGTCGATGACCGCTGGGGCGTGCGTCCCATCGTCAAAATGATCGGCCAGATTTTGGCCGCGCTGCTGCTCTACGCCACCGGCGTCTTCGTCGGCACCTTCCACCATCCCGCGCTGAACTTGCTCACCACTGTGTTGTGGGTGGGCTACATCACCAACGCCATCAATCTGCTCGACAATATGGACGGTTTGGCGGGCGGGGTCGCGGCCATCGCGGCCGCCTTCTTCGCGTTGATGTGCTCCTTCAGCGGGCAGTATCTGGTCGGTGCTCTGGCCATCGCCGTGCTGGGAGCTTGCTTGGGCTTCCTCTTTTATAACCTCAATCCGGCCAGCATCTTCATGGGCGATTCGGGCTCCCTTTTCCTCGGTTTCATGCTGGCCGCCACCGGCATCAAGCTGCGCTTCCCCGAGGGCGTCACTTTTGTCACCTGGATGGTGCCGGTGCTGGTGATGGGATTGCCCATCTTCGATACCGCGCTGGTCATCGTCTCGCGCTTGCGGCGCGGCCTTAATCCGCTCACCACGCCGGGCCAGGATCACACCTCACACCGCCTGGTGGCGGCCGGGCTGACCCCGCGCGAGGCGGTGCTCACGCTCTACGTCGTCTCCTTCATCCTGGGCTTGCTGGCCATCTTCGTCACCGAGGCCACCGTCCTGGAGGGCTACATCGTCGGGGGGCTGGTCACTTTGGCGGGGCTCTACGGCCTGTGGCGGATGGAGCGTCCGCCTTTCTGGTAAGATTGGTTCAATCTTGGAGATTGAACCAATCTGCTTTGGCCGACGCGCCGGGGCAAGTAAAAAGGATCGCTCGTCGCGATGAGGGCGCCTTTACGATCGCGGTAAACTAGCCAGCGGAACGGCCCCTTGCCCAGATCGGCCTGATCGACCCACCACACGCGCTGACCCACGATTTTCCCTTTCTCGTCGATCACTATTTCATTCAGTCCCCCGCGCCACCCTGTGACGTCGTGCCATTTTCCCTCTCGGTCTTGCCATTGCACCACGGTCCAAAGCTCCTGCCATGCCGCTTCCTCCCAAGGCCACGTCGGGTCAAACTCTGCGCGGAGGATGATTTGTCCGCCAGCGGGTGCAGGGCGCTCTGTGGGCTG
>CAZANJ010000493.1:0-1132 GCA_964486415.1 uncultured Anaerolineales bacterium | reverse complement strand
TGTAGGCTGTTCAGTGGGCTGCTGAGTGGGCCAAGGAGTCGATGTGGGCGGAGGCGTCGGGGTGAGCGTGGGCCGGGGCGGGGCAGCGACCGCTGAGCGCGGCGATAATCGCATCGGTGAGAGCCAGACTGCCGCCAACAAGGCGCAAGCGCCGAGGATGACCGGGATGAATAAAGCGTGACTTTGTTTCATCCATCCCCCCCATCGCGCTGCGCTAGCATTGCCCGCAGCCGCTCGACCTCGGCCTCAGCAGCGCGTCGTGCTCTTGCCTCCTCTCGTCGCGCTTGCGCTTCCCAGGCAGCTCGTGCTTCGGCCAGTCGTCGCGCTCGTGCCTCTTCTCGTCGTGCTTGTGCCTCTTCTCGTCGTGCTCGTGCCTCTTCGGGACGGCTGCGGAGGAATCGATCTTGCTCTGGGTCGTACAATCGCAGGATGGGGCCGGCGGTTTGCAGCGTCAGGTCCAACACGTGGCTGTGCAATTGCCATTCCTGCCTCTCCCAGGGCTCCGGATCGACTTCCACGTAGCGCTGATCGGCCAGACGAAACCCCCGCAAGTTGGGGCGCAGGTATTCCTGCAAGGGATCGAAGAGGAAGTACTCGCGCACGCCGAGCCTCTCGTAGATTTTACGCTTTTTCCGCATATCCTCCCGCCAGGTGCTCTTGGAAGTCAGCTCGAAGACCACGTCGGGTGCTCGGCCCTCCTCCCACAGCTTGTAGATGTTGCGCAGGCGCTTGGGCACGCCGAAGACGACGAAGACGTCGGGTGCGACCACGGCTTGGGTGTTACCCTCCTCGTAGTAGAGGAATAAGTTGCCGGAAACGTAGACGTCGCTCTGCTGGCGATAGCGCTCTTGCAGCGGGTGCAAGAGGTAATCGGTCATCAGTTCGCGGTGGTAGTCGCTCTCTGCCATAGGTTCACCATCCGATTCGGGGTAATATACGTCGAAGGCCGGGATGGGCCTGCAGGGTAAGGTCAACGTCTGTGGGGCGACCGGTTGTCTTCTCGCTTCGACCATCTTCACACCTCCTGTGGAGTGTGTCTCATCTTTTCCGGATAATTCGATTATATCCGTTTCAGGCGCAACTGCAAGATGCACCCTCACAAGGTTAAGGGTTGAGGTTAAGGGTTGAGGTT
>CAZANJ010000492.1:0-2679 GCA_964486415.1 uncultured Anaerolineales bacterium | reverse complement strand
CTGCAATCTATCTACGCCAACCTAGACAAAGCTGTCGCTAACGCGTCGGCGATCTCCTCGGGCTGAGCGTCGGAGACCACACACTCGGTGGCATAGACGCGCACCAATGCGACTGTAGCTTGATGAGCGGCGGAGCGGACGGCGGATAATTGCTGCAAGATCTCATTGCAATCACGATCCTCCTCAATCATCCGCGCCACTCCACGCACCTGTCCTTCGAGACGCCGCATACGCCTTATTAAACTGGCCTTAGCAACAGGATCAGCTAACTTCATCCCACTATTCCCCGATGGAGGCTCACGGCCTCCCTAGTTCCCGACCCCTCAGATGGGACCGGGGCCACACGATGCCGCGCTCAATCCGCTGCTTCCGCTGGAACCTCCAACGCCGAAGAGGGATATAGCCTTTTCCACCTTGGTGCTACCGCATTTAGGACATTCCGGTTCGCTCTTACGCCTAGAAAGACGCACGAACAAATCGAATTTTTCGCCGCACTCTTTACAACGATACTCATATACCGGCATACTTCACACCTCTCCTTTGCTCCACTGATTTCAGCTACTCAAAGATCAGGGGCAAAATAGATCGGATTTGCCATCCAATTACGGTTAGCAAATCCGCTACGTTTGCCCCAAGTATTGAGCGGACATGATCCAAAATACCTACCTAGGGTATAGTATAACATAATCCGTGCTCATTGTCAAACATCAGTTGCACACTTGTTGATTGTGCTTTATTTGCTATACTTACCTTGATTAGCTCTTGATATGGAGAATGGCGTGACGAGCGCCTCTAGAAAGGGAGGAAAGTATGTTCCGTCTCGCAGCACTCTCGGATATTCACGGCAATCTGCCCGCGTTGAAGGCTGTGTTGGAAGACATCAAAACAAGGGAGAAGCCAGACGCATATTGGATTCTGGGCGATCTGGTCGCCTTCTGCCCCTGGCCATCCCAGACGTTGGCCCGATTGCGGGCTTTGCCTGATGCTTATTTCTTATCCGGAAACACCGACCGCTACTTGATCACCGGTCGTCGACCGGCCGCGATGGTCAACTCGCGGGAGGATTGGGAGAATATGGCCCAAATGCTAAGGGTGCGCGACGCTACCTTCCGCTGGGCCGTGGAGCGGTTGTCCTACAAGGATTATGAATTCCTGCGCGATCTGCCGACGCAACTGGAGCTAGAGCTCCCCGACTATGGTCCCATCCTCGCCGTGCATGCCACACCAGAGGATGATGAGACTGTTATCCTCCCCGATATGTCCCAGACTGAATTGGAAGCCCGGGTCGCCGAATTCAATCTCCAGGCCCGTTTGATGCTCTGTGGACACACCCATCGGCCTATGGATCGCCCCGTGGGCGACGTGCGCCTGGTCAATTGTGGCAGCGTCGGCCTCCCGCTGGACGGCGACCCACGCGCCGCCTACGCCCTGCTCGATTTCGATGATGGCCAGTGCAAGGTAGCCGTTCACCGCGTGGATTATGATCGCGAGGCAGTGCTCGACGAGATGGAGCGGGTGGAGCATCCGGGGCTCCCGTGGGTCGGACAGAGGATTCGGGAGGCAACGCCATAGCGGTGCTTTGTCCCATTCTGTGTGTCGGGGTACAATATAGCCCGTAGTTTGGGTTACAGCGGTAGTTGCCGCAACCCAACGCCGAGAGCGAAGGAGTCCGGTGGCCTCGAGTCAGATGTGGATGATGTGATGAGCAAACTGGCGTAAGAACAGGATATCGACGTTGGCTGAATCTTCAGCCAGGAACTGGTCAACGAATGGCTCAGGACCAACATCAAGTTTTTCCAGAGCGTCCAGCGATCCCGTTGAGTGTTTCTTGGAGGCGCTTGGCCTCGCTGCGTTGGGTGGGCCGGGCGGCAAGTGAACTCACATTACACAGAGTGCGATTTGAACAGGTTGGGAGATAAATGATGAGAGAACATACGGATGTTCAGACCTCAACATACGAGCAAGCGGTGATCAGTATTATGCGCCGACTACCGCCGGAGCAGGTTGCACAGCTTGTCAACTTTGCATATTTTCTCAAGTTTCAAACCACTCAAGAGTACAGGAAGTGGTTAAAAGAAGGAAGCCCCAAAGCGGGAGCGGAAAAGTGGGAGGAGTTACTCGCCAGGCCGGAGGCTAAGCGTGTGATGCGAGATATGGCACGCGAAGCCCGTGAGGAATATCGCGCCGGGCGAACGACTGACATAGAGATCACCGAAGAAGGTACGAAAACACTGCTGTCTGCACAAGCCAAAGCTTCAGAAGACCCGGTAACATTGACTGAGGTCGTTCCCGTCGCCCGCGCCTTGCCAGCCCTCGACAAGCTCAAGCTCATACGCATTCTGGCTGAGGAGCTTGAGAGCGACAAGGGGATCTTTCCCTTCGAGTCCGGCAAGACTTATCACTTGCCAACGCCCTACAATTCTTATGGCGCGGCCGACATCCTGGCCGAAGCTATGGTCACCTATCAAGAGGAGAACGATTGAACGCCATGCGGGTCCGATACTCGACCACAGAACCCACCCAGAGTTAGATGAATTTCTTTATGGAGTTTGGCGTCTGTTTCTACCGCTCTCAACTTGAACTCGAGGTCAAACCAAAAGTCGGCAAGCCTAGTTAGCGGCGTGTATGCACAGAGTCGGGCGGCGGTGTTCCGAGGCTTTCGAGAGGGGAGTGCGATGG
>CAZANJ010000491.1:0-2681 GCA_964486415.1 uncultured Anaerolineales bacterium | reverse complement strand
CTATGGAATGGCGGCCATCATCTGTTTCGGGCTGCTGCTCCTCTTACCCCTGAAAACGCGCCTCGGCCAGTCCTTCAAGCAACTGAACTGGGCCAGTTATGCACTGGCGGCAGCTCTCGTGGGGTTGGAGATGGGCTTCCTGCTGGCCTACCGCGCCGGCTGGCCCATCAGCCTCTCGGCCATCGTCGTCAACGTTGCCGTGACGGTTCTGTTGATGCCCATCGGGCTGCTGCTATTCGAGGAAGAGTTGTCGTTCGTGAACGTGGCCGGCATCCTGCTCTCAATCGTCGGCCTCATCATGATGAATCTGAAGTGAGAAGCGAACCCAAAAAGGAGACAGCCTATGCGTATCATCATCACTGGCGGAACGGGCCTGATCGGACAAGCGCTGACCGCCAATCTTGTTTCCGACGGTCACGAGGTGATTATCCTCAGCCGCAATCCCAGCCGCGCCCCTGCGATGCCGGATGGAGTGAGCCTAGCTCGCTGGGACGCCCGCACCGCCGATGGCTGGGGCGAGCTGGCCGAAGGCGCCGAAGCAATCGTCAATCTGGCCGGCGCGACCATCAACAAGCGCTGGACGGAGCAGCACAAACAACTGATCCGCGAGAGCCGCCTGAACGCCGGACGCGCCGTGGTCGAGGCGGTGGAACAGGCGGAAGTCAAGCCCCTAGTCGTGATCCAGGCCTCGGGCAGCGGCTACTACGGCCCGCGCGGCGACGAGGCGATCACCGAGGCCGCGGGACACGGAGACGGCTTTCTTGGACGCACCGCTGTCGAATGGGAGGCATCCACCGCGCCGGTGATCGATCACGGCGTGCGTCAGGTTATCATTCGGACCGGCGTGGTGCTCAGCAGCAAGGGAGGCGCTTTCCCGCTGATGGCGCTGCCATTCCGCTTCTTCGTCGGCGGGCCGCTGGGCAGCGGGCGACAGTGGCTGCCCTGGATTCACATCGACGACGAGGTACGAGCGATCCGCTTCCTGATCGAAACTGAATCCGCCAAGGGTCCCTTCAACCTGACGGCGCCCAACCCGGTGACCAACGCCGAGTTCAGCCGCAAACTGGGGCGCGTGATGGGCCGCCCGGCCTTTTTCCGCGCGCCCGCTTTCGCGATCAAGCTTGCCCTGGGCGAGATGAGCACCATAGTGCTCGACGGCCAGCGTGCGATCCCGGAGCGTTTGCTGGACCTGGGCTTTGAATTCCGCTTCTCGCAAATTGAGGCGGCGCTGCGCGATCTGTTATGATTCCCAACAGAGTTAATCCAGGAGGCAATGATGAATTGGACCAACGTTTTATCTGAGAGCGAGCTACCCGAAGGCGCGCGGCGCGTGGTGACCGTTGCCGGGCGAGAGATACTGCTCATCAACCGCGAAGGAGACATCTACGCAGTGGGCAATCGATGCACCCATATGCAGGCCAAGATGGAGAAAGGCGAGGTGACGGACGAAAATACCATCGTCTGTCCCCGCCACCGCAGCGCCTTTGATCTGAAGAGCGGCGCGGTGGAGGAATGGGTGGCCTGGCCGCCGGTCGTTGGCCGGGCGCTGGGAGCCATCTCCCAGGAAAACGCCCTGCCAGTCTTCCCGACAAAGGTGGAGGACGGTAGTATCTGGGTCGGCGTCGAGGAGATGGAGACAACGTGATGTCAGACGCATCGCAGACGCTGATGCATCCCGACGAGTTGCCGTATTTCACCACTGACCTGCCCGGCGTGGGCGGCGAGATCAAGATCGAACCGGCCCACTTCGTGGTCGAGGAGATTCCGCTATACGAACCATCGGGCGAGGGCCAGCACGTCTACGTGCGCCTGACCCGCGAGGGCTGGACCACGCGCGCGCTCCAGAACGAGCTCGCCAAACTCTTCGGCCTGCGCGATGTCGATGTCGGCTGCGCGGGGCGAAAGGATAAGCACGCCCGCACTACCCAGACCTTCTCGCTCAATCTGCCGAAGGCCGACGAGGCCAAGGTCGCCCGCCGCATCGAGGAAGAGCTCCCGGTCGAGCTGGCGTGGGTGCGTCGCCACCGCAACAAGATCAAGGCCGGGCACCTGCTGGGCAACCGCTTCCGCATCTTGGTGCTGGGGCCTGGTACAAACGCGCTGCCACAGGCCGAGGCCGTCGTGCAGGCCCTGCGCGAGCGCGGCTTACCCAACTTCTATGGGCCGCAGCGCTTCGGACGGGAGGGCGATAACGCCGAGCGCGGGCGCGAGATACTTTTCACGGGCCGAGGCCCGCGCAAGCGCTGGCTGCGGCGGCTATTGCTGCGGGCCTACCAATCGGCCCTGTTCAACACCTGGCTGGTGTGGCGCATCGAGCGCGGCTGGTTCGAGCGGCTGCTGGTCGGCGACGTGGCGAAGAAACTCGACACCGGCGGCCTGTTCGAGGTCGAGGACGCTCAGGCCGAGCAGCCCCGCTTCGAGCGCGACGAGATCACCTACACCGGCCCGATCTACGGGTCGCGGATGTGGTGGGCCAGCGGCGAGCCGGGCGACCTGGAGCATGAGGTGCTGGAGCAAGCCGGCGTGACGGAGGAAATGCTCGATCGCGCCCACTTGAACGGCAGCCGCCGCCGCGCCCGCCTGCTGCTGGATGATCTCACGGTCGAGCCGCACCCCGACGGCCTGTTGCTCACCTTCAGCCTGCCCAAGGGCTCCTACGCCACGACCGTGCTGCGCGAGGT
>CAZANJ010000490.1:0-2693 GCA_964486415.1 uncultured Anaerolineales bacterium | reverse complement strand
AGATTGCAGATTGCAGATCATTGTGAGAAACCAGATTTTTTCTAAAAATCTGGTTTCTGCTTTTTCATCATGCCCTCGTACACCGCCTCTACCTGGGGCACGATTGTTCGCCAATCGTAGTGCTGTTCGACGAATGCGCGGGCGGTCCGCTCCAGTTTTTTCCTCCGCCCCGGAGATTGCAGCAACTCCACCACCCTGTCGGCGAAATCGGTCGGGGTGTCGGCCAGCAATAACTCCCGGCTATCGGTGACCGGGTATCCCTCCGCTCCCAGGCTCGTGGAGACCACAGGCTTGTTCAAGGCCATCGCCTCCAATAACTTTAGCCGTGTCCCCCCTCCCATCCGCAGCGGCGCGATGTATACAGTCGCCAGCGCGATGTAGGGACGGGTATCCTCTACCCAGCCTGTCAACGTCACTGCCGGATTATCGCGCAGCACGTCCAGGCGCCGATGCGGTCGTTGCCCCACGACGAGGAAATGCACATCGGGCGCCTTCTCCTGGATAGCGGGAAGCGCCTTCTGTGCAAACCACAGCACAGCGTCCACGTTAGGCCGGAAATCCATCGTCCCGGTGAAGACGAGTAATGGGCCGCGAGTATGGAATGGGAATGAGATGTTGGGCGGCACCTTTGACTGGGCATATTTCTTCGTGTCGATGCCGTTGGGGATGACGGTCACATCGAGGCCTGGCACTAACTCCCGCAAGGCTGCTGCATCTGCATCGGAGACGGCCATCACGTGATCGGCGCGGCGGCAAACTTGCGCCTCGTAGTGCTGCAAGCGGCGCCATTGGATAAAGGAGTATAGCGCGGCCCACCATCGGCTCGGCGTGCGCAGGTCGGTGTTAAACGTTCGCTGCTGGAGCAGATACTCACAGTTGTGATCATCGAAAACAACGCGGGGGCGTCCCGTTTGCTCGCGATTGGGGCACACTCTCTCGATGACGTCGAGATAAGGTGATAGCTCAAGGCCCTCGATCTGCACGATGTCGAAATAATCCCGCCTCAGCCAATCCGCCAGCCGCCAGGCATAAGTGTCCGATTCCAGGCGCAACGCCATATCGGGCTGGCCTGTGGTGAGCATATCGCGCAGGCGCTCAAGGGAAGTGCGTTGGGGCTGCAGATAAGTCTCGACGCGCGTGCACGCTGAGGCCAATGGGGGTTCGGGGCGGGCATCTTGCCCCGGCTCAAGTAGGGAGAGCACCTCAATTTCATGGCGTTCGGCCAGGCCGGAGATGAGGCCCCAGTTGCGCAATGCGGTGCCCTTTTGGGGTGGGTAGGGCATCTGCGGTGTCAAAAACAAAATTTTCATCTAATTGCTTGTTCTCCTACTACACTCCGATACACTTCGAGTGTCGCCTGGGCCGTTTTTTCCCAACTGAAACACTTCGCCTGCGCCAATCCCTCTGCTCGCATCTGAGAGCGCAAGGACGAGTCTTCCAGTACGCGGGCCAAAGCTTGGGCGATGTCGGCGGGATCGTCCGGGTTCACCAACAGACCGGCCTCGCCCACGACTTCGGGGAGTGAGGCACGGTCGGCGACCACGACAGGCGTGCCGCAGGACATGGCTTCCAAGGCCGGCAGCCCGAAGCCCTCGTAGAAAGAAGGGGTCACCAGCAAGCTGGCGGCATTGTATAAGCTCGGCAGGTCGGCATCCGGCACATCGTGCAAGAAGCGCACGTGTTCGTTCAAGTTGAGCGCCTCGACGCGCTCGAAAATATCGTCGTACAGCCAGCCTCGACCGCCGAGGAGCACCAAAGGGGCGCTCGTTGCCTCCTCTTCGAGCAGGATGCTGTAAGCTCGCAGCAGGCCCGGAACGTTCTTGCGCGGCTCCAACGTGCCCACGAAGAGCAAGAAACCGGGCTGCAGGTCATAGTGCAAGGCGACCCTCTTGGCCTCTTCTCTCTGGAGGACTTGGAAGAAATGCGCAGCGGCCAGATGGGCGACGGTGACCTTGCCCTCTTCCACTTCCAGCAAGGAGACGAGATCATTCTTGGTGGCATATGAGTCGGCGAGGATGTGATCGGTCTTTTGTATCGCCCATTCAATTTGCTGATTGTAGTAGCGACGGCTCTCAGAAGTCAAGAATTTGGGGTAGTACAAAAAATTCAAGTCGTGGATGGTGATGACCGATCTCTGGTAGCCGAATTTCGGCGGGATGAAGTCCGGACTGTGGAGCAAGTCGAGTCCCAAGCGTGCGATTTCCAAGCCCAGCGTCCAGCGTTCCAGGCGGTGGTGTGAAGGTGTCCAGCAAGCGCAAGGATGGAAGTTAGGCCCGGGCAGCGGTGGGTCGCGGTCCTTGCGGCTGTGGAGGATATAATACTCCGTTTTATCATCCAGTTGGGCCAGCGCATCCAGCAGATGCAAAGTGTAGCTGCGGATTCCGCCTGGGGCATAGTAGACGATACGGGCGTCGATGCCAACTCGCATAATTAGCTTTTCATTATAGCCGTCCGTGGCGCACTGTCAACTGCAAATCAGAGACAGTGCCCGATGTCTCAGCCCATCGTATGTAGCAGAGCGGGCTCCCACGCCCGCGGATTTGGACATCAGAGCCAGCGGCGTGGGATCTGCCTCTGCTTCATTGCTCACTAATATCCACTCCGCTCGCTCTGGATCGCCAGATCCAGAGCCCTTGACTTTAATTAGCACGGACTTCACCTTGGGGGTAGAAGCCCAACCCCCGTTGGGCGGT
>CAZANJ010000489.1:0-2709 GCA_964486415.1 uncultured Anaerolineales bacterium | reverse complement strand
TACGTTTCACGTTTTACCAGGAGGTATCTATGACAGGACAGGTTAAGGTTTTGTTGGTGGATGATGAACGGCTGGTTTTGCGCAGCTTGGAGAAAACGCTGTTGCGAGCTGGCTTTGATGTGGAGACGGCGCAAGACGCTGGCGCCGGGTTTGCTTTGTTCAACACGATTCAGGCTGGCGACGAGCCGTTTGACGTCGCTATTCTGGATTTGCACATGCCTGATTTGAAGGGACAGGACAAGCCGGATGCTGGCCTGGAACTGTTGAGCGAATTACTCGCGGTGGACCCCGATTTGCCCGTCATCGTCCTGACCGCTTTCGACGAGGTCGGTCGGGCCAAGGAGGCTGTCGCGCGGGGCGCCAAAACTTACTTCGTCAAAGGACGCGAGGCCGAGTTGATCGACATTGTTAACGAAGTCATTAGTCAATGAACTGAGGAGATAGCATGGAGAATAAGACGTTAGCTGAACATCGGGCTGCCTTGCTCAACGCGGCAGCTAATGTGAGCCACGACATCACTTCGATACTGGACCCGGAGCAGCTTTTGAATCAATCTGTCGATAGAATCTGCGACGAGTTCGGTTTCTATTATGCCGGAGTTTTTCTGATCGATGAGACGGGCGAATGGGCCGTGCTGCGCGCTGGGTGGGGCGAGGCCGGCGCTGAAATGATCGCCGAGGGCCATAAGCTCAAGGTGGATGGATTATCCATGATCGGCGCTGCCACCGGTCGGCGCGAGCCCCTCATCGCCCTGGATGTGGGGGAGGAGCCAGTCCACTTCAAGAACCCCCATCTGCCACATACCCGTTCCGAGATGGCCCTGCCCTTGATCGTCGGCGACGAGCTCATCGGCGCCCTGACAGTTCAGAGCACAGAGGGCGCCGCTTTCAGCGAGGATGATACCGTCACTCTGCAGTCTATGGCCGATCAGTTGGCAGTCGCGATCCACAATGCCCGCCTTTATGCCCAAAATCATCAACTTCTGGCGCAAGCCCAGCGGCAGGCCCAGTTGCTGGAAGCGGCGGCGGAGGTCGGACGTGATATTACATCGATACTGGATCTGGATGAGTTGTTGAGCAAGGCGGTGGACATTATCTGTGACGCCTACGGGTTTTACTACGCCGGGGTCTTTCTGGTCAATGAAGATGGCGAGTGGGCCGTGTTACGCGCCGGACGGGGCGAGGCGGGCGCTGAAATGATCGCCGAGGGACACAGCCTCAAGATCGGTGGGCACTCGATGATCGGGGCTTCAGCCGCGCAGCATAAGGCCCGCATCGCTTTGGACGTGGGCGTGGAACCGGTCCATTTCAAGAACCCGCACCTGCCCGACACGCGCTCCGAGATGGCCCTGCCCCTGATCGTCGGTGATGATGTCATCGGCGCTCTGACAGTGCAGAGCACGAAAGAGGCCGCTTTTAGCGAGAATGACATCACCAGTCTGCAGGCCATGGCCGATCAATTGGCGGTCGCCATCGATAACGCCCGATTGCTCGATGAGTTGGAGGCGGCTCACGAGGAACTGGTGCGCACCAAGACCTTTGAGGCCATCGCTACCGCCACCACCGAGGCCATTCACTGGATCGGTAACAAGGCTTTGCCCATCTCCGGGAGCATCGAGCGGCTGCAAGATGATCTAGATCGCTTGCCCGATGAGCCTGAGTTGCTGGAATCGATGCGCGAGGATCTGACCCTGATCGCCGATAGCGCTGAGCTGATCGTCTCCGTGCAGGAACACCTGATCGGCCCGGCCCGGGAGGAGAAGCCGCGCCCGGCGATGGTGGATGACGTGATCAAGGATGCAGCGGTGGAGCTGGGTATCCCGGCGGCGATTAGTTATGATGTAGCTCCAGATCTGCCTTTGGTCCTGGTGGATACCACACAGTTGCGGCGTGTCTTCAGTTATGTCTTGAAGAACGCGCTTGAGGCGATAGAGGGCGCGGAAGAACAGTTCATCAGCGTGGAGGTCGCTCCTGCGGAGGGCGAATTCGTAGCCGTGCGTATCGCCGACACTGGCCCCGGCTTTCCAGAGGAGAGTCTGGATAAAATATGGGCCGCTTTCTATACCACCAAGGGAACCAAGCACGCTGGGTTGGGCCTGTCGGCCACGTTACACATCATGCGGCAGATGGATGGTCAAGTGTCGGCCTCCAATCGCCCTGACGGCGGCGCGGTGGTTGAGCTGCTGGTCCCCGTCTTTGACCGCCCGCTCACAGAGGCGGATTTGCCGGCCGATCAGTCCTTCTTGCTCGTCGATGACGCCGACCCTTGGAGCCTTTTTGTCGCGAACACGTTGAGAGAAGCGGGAAATACCGTCATTCGGCGTGAGGACGGTTTGGTCGATCTGCTGATTTTCGACTGGATTCTGGTGGACGATGTGCTGGAGAAGGCGGATACTTCGGAAGTTTTGAAGCATTTTCAGGAGGCCGGTGTGAGCGATAAAGCCTTTGTTGTCGCTTCCGGCTTGCGGGTGGAGCGAACGATGAAGCTGATGCGCTATGGCGTGCGAGATGTGTTGCTCAAGCCCTACACGCCGGCTGCATTGGCTGAGGTTCTGTCCAGCGCCTAAGTACCTAAGAGCCCTTGTCATCTAAACAACACGGATTAGGGTAGTAGGCCAACCCCTGTTGGTCGTTTGAAGGTCAGAACCGCCCAACGGGGGTTGGGCTTCTACCCCCAAGGTGAAGTCCGTGCTAATTACACGTCAAGGGC
>CAZANJ010000488.1:0-2711 GCA_964486415.1 uncultured Anaerolineales bacterium | reverse complement strand
TTCACCTTGCCGGATGAGCCGTTGCACACCCTGATGTTGTACAACAAGAGCGTGATGTACGACCTGTTCTTCCAGAGCGCGGCAGAGACGCTGCACACCTTCGCCCGCGATCCCGAGCATCTGGGGGCGGAGATCGGCTTCACGGGTGTCCTGCACACCCTTCGACAAGCTCAAGGCAGGCCTGGGGCCAGACGTTGTGCTACCATCCGCACTTGCACTTCATCGTCACCGGTGGAGGGATCTCGCCCAATGGACAGCGATGGGTGGCTCTGAGATACGGGGCCAAGTTCCTGTTCCCGGTGAAGGCGATGTCGCAGGTGATGCGGGGCAAGTTCATCGAGAAGCTGCGGCGAGCACACAAGCGAGGAGAGCTGAGGTTCGAGGGCGATGTTGCGCCTCTGGTCGACCGAGAGGCTTTCAATTGCTTTCTGGATGAATTGGCGAAGAAGGCTTTCGTGATCTACAACAAGCCGCCGTTTGGCACCCCGAAGCAAGTGCTCGCATACATCGGGCGCTACACTCATCGGGTGGCGATCTCCAACTACCGCCTGCTCGACATTGAGGACGGTCAGGTCCAATTTGGCTACCGGGACAATCAGGATGGTGGGAAACGGAAGACGATGGAGCTGCGAGCCAGCGAGTTCATCCGGCGGTTTCTGCTGCACGTGTTGCCGGAGGGGTTCAAGAAGGTGCGGCACTACGGCATTCTGAGCGGCGGGGTGAAGCGGGTGAAGCTGGCGCTGGCGCGGAGGTTATTGGCGGCGCGGGGGGCCGTGAAGCGGGCGATGGTCGCGTGGGTCCATCGCTGTCCGGTATGCGAGCTGGGGCGGATGTGTCTCGAGCGGCTGATCGAGCCCGCGCGGTGTCAGGCGCTGAGGCTACGCGCAGCCCGGGAGCGCGTCTGTTTCGACACGGCGTGAACGATGGTCGCTTGAGACGACATATTGACGTGAGGAGGCGGGCTGGGGAGGGCCGCTGGGATAAAGGTTGGCCAGGGAGCGCTCGTAACTGTAGCGTGGAAAGGAAAGGGCGTTTCAGGGCGGCTGAGGGAAGTTTTTTGGGAGGTTCGATGGGGTTCGAGAGCGAGGACGGAGCTTGTCGAGAGAGAGGCGAGGCGGAATAAGCGGAGACAAAACCCCATAGCGTTGCAAGACCCGGCGGCTTCGTCTAACTTCCGTTGGAGCGGAACTTGCTAGGATTGGTTCCACTTCGGAGGATTAGGTGGCAGAGAAGACGCTTCGTCGGCGATGAGATGCGGTTGCCAGACCCGCAAGTCCGCTCAACTCCATGTTAGGCCACATAAATAGGTAATCGAAAATGAGTATTTTTGCAGTTCCTTCTTTAGGGATTTTCAATCTCTGGATTATGCCGGTTCTCTACTCCCTTCCTATCCTATTCACAATAACCTTCCGTAAACGGATTTTTGAGCCTACATCATCAAACTTTAACAGTTCAAGTAATTCATTTGAGAAGAATTTATTCATCATCTCAAAGTTTCTTATGCTGGGATATTTTCTTTATTCCATTGTTGTACCGATACATCTTGGCACAGTATTTGGAATGATTGGTTTAACTCTCTATATTATTGGTTATGTAATTTATACAACTGCTTGGATAACTATCGCCAATTCAGAGAAAGGAAAAATATACTCGAATGGTCCATTTCGATATTCCCGGCACCCGATATATTTTTCTTCAGCTATTCAATTTGTCGGAGCAGGGTTTATTTCTCAATCTTGGTTATATCTTGGCTTTTCCATTATTGTGGGAATAAGTCATATGCGTAACGCTTTCGTAGAGGAACAAATCTGTTCAGATGTTTTCGGAGATGAATACAAGCAATACATGGATTGTACGCCCAGATGGTTTGGGTGGCGTTTTAAAAAACTTGATAAATGATACTGATCAATCATTTTTTTTAGCTAAAATGTGGATTAACCCTCGCTGCATGGGACTGGGTAGACTACACCCATCCGGCGGCGGGTAGCAGCGGTAAATTGCCACCCATGGGCATGGTCAGCTACCATCAATGGCTAGCCCGGCGGCACATGAGCTTTTACGTTAGGTGTATTTCTTTTCAACCAAAGACCTATGAATTGAGATGAGGTGTTTTTTCAAGAGTATAACTATCCAACCTCAGCAAAAGTTGGGGTTTTTATCCCTGTTATTATTTGCCTGATAGGTTTTATTGGAATTGTCTATTCTTGGTTTAGCGATCTATCCCAAATTATTGGTTTATCTTTATCCAATTTTGTCAGTGCCACAACTCCATATCTGCTCAGCTTGATTGGAGACAATTCAGCCCACTTTTTCGCTGAAAGAGAAGGCATTTAGTATTATGTTGTTATCAAGTTTAAGTAATAACCTCTTCGAGATAATAACTGAATTTGAATCAAGATTATTTAATCATGCTGCCTAACCACCGCTTTACCCGACCCTTCGATAAGCCTTCGCTTCGCTCAGGGCTACTCAGGACGGGTGAGCTCATCCGTTAGGCGGGTTTAGGCACTAGCGCATCAAAATCCTGCCGTGTGAAAACAACGTTGAGTCGCATAGAAAGGCTGGTTGGTGAATAAGTATGGCTCAAGAAAATACTGTTGATATCGAACAGGCGCAGGCATTTCTTACCCGTCATTTGGGTGCTGAACCCTCAGATATTGTGCCCCTTGGGGAGGGGGCTTGGTCGCAGTGTTTTGGCTTTGTGTGCGATG
>CAZANJ010000487.1:0-2717 GCA_964486415.1 uncultured Anaerolineales bacterium | reverse complement strand
CTGTTCAAAAGACGCCGGGTGACACACCCGGCTTGAGCGGCTGAGTAGATACAATTATTTCTTTCTGAATCCCCAAACAGTGTCAAGGAGTAAATTGATAGAGATGTACAAAAGAAAAAATTCAGACCGTCCAAACATAATCCTGATCCTGCTGGACACGCTGCGAGCGGATCGATTATCCTGTTACGGCTATGAGCGCGAGACGACGCCCCACATCGACGCCTTCGCCGAGGAAGCCACCCTGTTCGAGCGAGCGGTCGTGCCGGGGCAATGGACCATCCCCTCGCACGCCTCCATTTTCACCGGCGAATATCCCACCACCCACATGACGACCCAGATATATGACACGCTCGGCGACGATATGGTCACGATGGCCGAGCTGCTACAAGGCGCCGGATATAGGACAGTAGGCTTCTGCAACAACCCACTGCTGGGCGTGGTGGACAACAAACTAGACCGAGGCTTTGAGGAATTCTACAACTACGGCGGCGCATTGCCAAACTACCCCGACATCGCCCAATCCCGTCCCAAACTGTTGGGCCGTCTGCTGGAGAGTTACACGCGCCTGATGCGCCGCATCACGGCACCGATCCAGAATAATCTCGCACACAATAACCTCTTGCTGCGCATCGCTATGCACCCGCTCATCGTCCCCATCTGGCAAGACAGCATCAACTTCAAGGGGAACACCAAGCGCTCTCTGCGCGACGCACTGGGCTATCTAAAATCCCATCGCAGCAAGGAAGCGGAACGCCCGCTCTTCACATTCATCAACCTGATGGAGACACACTTGCCCTATCGCCCACCGGCCCGCTTCATCCAGAAATTCGCCCCCTACTACCAGGATGACAAAGAGGCCCGCGATTTTATGCGCAACTATAACCTGGAGCATTACCGCTGGATGATCCCGCTCTCGGAGCCGCTCACCGAGCTGGCCGACCGCACCATCAACGACCTTTACGACGCCGAGGTAGCTTACGAGGATACCCTGCTGCGCCGCTTGCTGAATTACCTAAATGAGCCAGAGATACGCGACAACACGCTCGTCATCATCACCTCCGACCACGGCGAGGGATTGAACAACCACGACTTCGTCGGGCACTCGCTAGTGGCTTACGACGATCTGGTGCGCGTGCCCCTGATCCTCCGCTATCCTCAACAATACAAGGCCGGAAAACGGGTCTCATCCCTGGTCTCCACGCGGCGCATCTTCCACTCGGCTCTGGACGCGGCCAAAGTCTCGCCCAACGGCGATAGCGCCGAGCAAGCGCCCATAGACGTGGAAGGGCTGAGCCTGGCGCGCGCCAATGGCTCGCCGAACGAGGAAACCGTCTTCGCCGAGGCATACACTCCCGACACGCTGCTGGCCCTGATGGAAAACGATAATCCGGAGGACATCGAGACCTTCCGCTGCCGCTCGATGCGGCGCGCCGCTTACCAGGATCGCTACAAGCTGATCACCGTCAGCGACGAGCCGGACGAGCTATTCGACGTGCTCGACGATCCCGGTGAGACGCGCAATCTACTCGAAAAATATCCCGCGCAGATGGCAGAGCTACAAAACGCATTGGCGACCTTCATAGAGGACGCCGAAACGCGCCGCCCGGCCAACTGGAGGGAAGCGCAGCGATTGAGCCTGGACGACGAAAGGATTGCAGACCGGCTGCGAGCGCTGGGCTACATCGAGTGACACAGAAGCATGTGGAGTTAAACCCTGGAGGTGTATGATGACAACTGCTACCGAGACCGTCAATGGTGGGAATATTGGAAATAAGCTCTCCTACCTCACTGAAGAAGACCTGATCCGTTTGATCAGCGAAAGTCCCACCGTCAGACACCAGTTGACGGGAATGATGATCGACACTTTCGCCGAGAAGACCGATCTGCAAGCCATCCTGGAAAGAATGGACAAGCAAAGCGCTGAGATCAAAGAGCAAGGTTACCGCATCGAGGAGCAGGGCAAGCGCATCGAGGAACAGGGCAAGCGCATCGAGGAACAAGGCAAGCGCATCGAGGAACAAGGCCAGCGCATCGAAGCCTTGCGCGAGGACTTCAACCGGCAGTTCGCCGAGCACGCCCGGCGCATGGACGCGATTGAAAAACAAATACAGACCCTGCGCGAGGACTTCAATCGCGGCTTCGCCCTGCTCTCCAGGAGAATCGACGCATTAGAAGAGAGGGTCGATATCCTTGCCGAAAAAGTCGAAAAGGGCTTCAAGAGAGTGGACTCACATCTGGGAGCCATAGGCGCTCGCTGGGGAATGGAATCGGAGAGCGCTTTCCGCGAAGGACTGGCCGACATCTTGGCGGAGGAAACGGACTTGCAGGTAGTGCGTTACCACAAGATGGACACTCAAGGCATCGTCTTCGGTCGGCCCGACCAGATAGAAATCGATGTCGCCATTCAGGATGGGGAACACACCCTGATCGAGATCAAGTCCTCCACCAGTCGGGAGGAGGTACATACATTCGCCCGCAAGGTCGCGTTCTACGAGGAAGAGGAAAAGGTAAAGGTCAAGCGCAAGATAATCATCTCGCCTATGCTCGGCCCAGGCGCCCAAGAGCTGGCCGCTGAGTTGAAGATAGAGACCTTTGGTTCAGCCTACGACGTAAAAGCCTAACCAGTGCGCCACTCAAGGACAAGGAATCACAAAACCGGGGGTTCGAAGCGGTTCCAAGGCCATCCAGAGGCTACCAGAGGCTTTCTGTGGCATTGG
>CAZANJ010000486.1:1469-2731 GCA_964486415.1 uncultured Anaerolineales bacterium | reverse complement strand
GAGGGCAAGGGATTACCTGTAATATAAACAATTTTCCGTTTGAGTGAAGTGAGAGTTCTGCATAAAAACGGTGGCAGCCAGTAGCCGCCGATAGGCAAAAAGCACATCTTTTTGTAAACTAGTGTAAATTAAGCACTATTTCAAGGAGGTGTGTCGCTGATGAATACCCGGTATGCGATGACTTTGCACAAAGATGGACAGATGGAAAGGATCATCACCGCACTGCTACAGCAGATCGAACGAGAGCCAAACGATATGGCAGCTAGAGAACATCTGGGCGACATCTACTACGCCCAGAAAGAATACAAAAAGGCCCGCCGCCAGTATCGCTACATCTTTGAACGCCGCCGACACGCCGTAGGTGTAGCACTCAAGCTTGTCCAGGTCTATCTCTGTCTGCCCAAGCGATTGCGCCAGGCCTACAACGTGTTGCAGCGTACCGTCTATCACAATCCAGAGAACCTGGCTGCTTGGCTGCGCTACGCCAACTTTTGCCGGGTGCTGATCCGGGATGACGAGGACATAGATGAGCTCTACGCCCACGTCGAGGAGATCAGCGCCGGAGACCTGGAGAAGGAGTTGACGTGCGCCGCCGACCACCTGTTCACCGGTCAGTTGGAACGAGCTCAGGAAGCATGCGCTCGTGCTCTGAACCTCGCAGAAGACGATAGCCGAGTCTATCACCTTCTATACCAGATTTTCTTGGAAAAGGGCCATTTCTGGCTGGCGGACGCTGCCCTGCAGCACGTTTTTGCCCTGGAAGGGTCTCAGTCTGCATTTTCAGCAGTGCAACTCCACCACGACCGGGCAATGCTGGAGATCAAGGCTGGCAACTTGGAAGCCGCTACCTCAGCCCTCGCGCAAGCAGTGGAGTGTGCAGACGCGCCGAGGGAGCGACTGATCCTCTGGCAGCGGTTGGCCTTCTTGCAGATAGAGGCTGAAGCCTACGCTGACGCTCTGGTCAGCCTCGACGCAGCCTTGGAACTGGAGCCGAGGGACGTTTCCACCCTCTACGGGTTGATCGCCGTCCATCAACAGATGTCCGACTGCCAGGCTGCTCTGCTAGTGCTGCGCGAGCAATTGTTGCCCGTGGTGGGGCCGGAAGACCAGCAAGCCCGCTATTTGCAGGGCAATCTCCACCTTTCGGCCGAGGAACCCGAAGCTGCCTTGACCATCTTCGAGGACCTGGTGGAGGAGGATAAGCACAACGCCGACTATCACTACGGCGTGGCCTTGGCCCGCCATCAACTGGGACACGACAG
>CAZANJ010000486.1:0-1369 GCA_964486415.1 uncultured Anaerolineales bacterium | reverse complement strand
CTGCGTCGCAACCAGCGACATGCTGCCGCACTGACTCTATATGACCGACTCCACGCCAAGAAGCCCCGCACAGAGGAGGAAGAGAAAAAGAAACCACTTCCGTTCTTCGACCCCCTGGATCTGGAGGAATTCTTGGAGGTGCTGGACATCGAGCAGAGCGTGGACAAGTTGGCCCGCTACGTCGAGCACCGCTACTGGAAAGAGCGCGATTCTCGAGGGCACAAGCCCGAGGTCTCTCACCGCACCATCGTGATGATGTTGCTCGTGATGGGGATCAAGGACTGGAACCTCAACCAGTTGCACAACAAACTCCGCTCACTTAAGCACGGAGGCTCGCTGCGGCGTCTGGTGGGCTTACCCGCTAACCCCGAGGATGTGCCCGTCTACTCCACGTTCAATCGCCGCATCAACGCCTTGGGAATCTATCCGCTCAAGTTCCTGATGCGCACTCTGGTGCGGGAGGCCGTGAGCCAGAAATACATCGACGTTTCTAACGTGATGCTCGACACTTCTCTCATCGCCGCCTACAGTGACTTGGCGCGCTTCTTCCCCGACAGCCCCACCGGCTTCAGTGAAGAGGATGGGGACTGGAGTTACCCCAAGAAGTGGACGGGGCATGTCTTCGGCTTCAAGCTCTCCTTGGCCTCGGCCAAGGACGGTGAACCGCTCGACGCCGACGTGGTGACGGCCAACCTCAGCGACACTGTGCTGGGCAAACAAAATGTCCGTCGATTAGGGCGGATCTTTGCACCACTGGACATACGCGTCGAGTTTGTACTCGGGGACGCTGGCTACTGCTCCAATCCCCTGCGCGAATTGGTGGCCGAGGTGCTGGGAGCAGTACCGCTCTTTCATTTCAACCCTCGCAATGGGGCTAAACGTCGAGAGAAGTACACCTATCTGGATGACCCATATGAGTGGTTGGAGGCGAAGCGCAATTTGCGAGCTATGATCGAGCGGAGTTTTGCGCAACTCAAGCAGCATTTCGGGCTGAAGAACTTGCGTATTCGGGGCCTGATGCAAGTAGCCCAGTATCTCATTTCGCGATGTATGGCCTACATCGCCTGCGTCATCGTTGCGCATCGCGTCGGACGCTCTGATCTCAAGGCGTCGCCCCGCAGGCTCTTGTGGTCGTATTAGATTGTGAAGGAACTTTTATGCAGAACTCTCGAGAATATGATATGATAATTGACTTTGCTCAGGTGGCTGTCGGTTCCGCCAAACTTGTCAAGGCGCAGTTCGATGACGGGCAGAATGAGATCGATATTTGCTAGCCGGCCCTGTGCTTTTTCTTCACGCACACGTCGGTAGCCATCAATAAAGAGGTAATCGTTGATGCCAAGAACTTTGAATTCAGGAGGCAGATTCC
>CAZANJ010000485.1:0-2768 GCA_964486415.1 uncultured Anaerolineales bacterium | reverse complement strand
AAAAATCGGGGATTGCAAATCCCCTCTGAGCGGGGTCTGAGTATTCACATATTATGTATCTTTACTGAGGAACGTTTATATCGCAAAATGAGGATTTGTCAAGTTAGATTGGTTCAATCTCTGAGATTGAACCAATCGAGGGAGCGAGTTATTTGTTGAGCCTTTCGGCCGCTGCGGCTGCCGCTTCCTGGGGTGTGGCATATCCCTTCAAAACATCTGTCAGCGCTTCTTGCATCGCTGGCCCGATGACGGTGATTAGATCTGGACGAGGGGGCGGCACTGCTCCCTCCATGATACTGCGCAGAACAGCGAGGTCTTCGTCCGGAAGTTCCCAGAGTCGTAGAGCGCTGTAGGTTCCTGGCAAGTAACCGGCTGCCTGCGTCCACTGGGCGTTATGCTCGGAGGCCGTGAGCCAGTTGAACAGCAAGCTCGCTGCCTCCTGGCGGTTAGGGTCGTCGGTGACCAGCGTCAGCGCCCAGCCACGGGCGATGCTGAAGGGCCGCCCGCTCTTGGTGGGGATCGGGGCAGCCGCGAAATCCTCGCTCTCTTCCAGCCAATAGCGACCGGCTCTCACGGCGACCATTCCGCTCGTGTCGGCTTTGAACTGTTCCCAGGCTTGATCTACGTGAGTCAAGGTCAAAACCTGAGTGGGCGCGATCACCGTATGGGTGATGCATTGGCTGTAGAAATCGAACACGCTCAACATCACTTCTTCGTCCAGCCAGGGGTTGCCCTCCGGATCGGTCAGCTTACCCCCGGCTCCCAGATACTGGATCAGCGTCGCATCGTTGATTGTATCATCATACCCGCCGGCTGGGAAGATGTAGGGGGCTGGCGCGGAGATGACAGCGGTCCAGGAGATGGGCGGCGAATCGAGCAGATCGCGGCGATAGGCCAGGTGCTGCATATCGACGCCGATGATGAAGCCCATCGTCTGCCCGCCCACTTGCCCCATGGCGGAGGCGAAGGGGAAACGGTCGTCGGCTGCTGCTGGCGCAGTGGAGTCGTCTAGCGGCTGGATGAGGTTGGAGCCAGCTACTGCCTTCAAGTCTGCCGCATCGAGAATCATCAGATCGGGGAGGACGGAGGGGGCGGCTTCACGCGCCGTGCGCAGGAAGTCGGGCAGCCCGCCGCGCCCGTGCGCTTTCTTCACCACCACATCGACCTGCAGATCGGGATAGGCTCGACTGAAACCGGATAATTGTTGCGCCATGACGTTAGCGCCGGTTCCTTTCCCATAAGGGTCCAGTTCCTCTGGCAGCCATAGCTCCAAGGTGGTGATCATCGGTGATGGCTCGCGCGTCGGAGTCGGCGTGACCGTCGGGGAAGTGTAGGTGGTCTCGATGGTAGTAGAAGGTGTGGGTAGGACTGATTGGGGAGTTGGAGTGGCCTGTGTACAGCCGGTCGAGAGCAGCGCGATGATTAGCAAGGAGCAGGTGAGAAATATGATACAGTATTCCCCGCCTTGCGGCTTTCGCTGATTTGTCTGATGCGCGTGTTTTGCAGTAGATTCCATAATACCTCCGGTGTTGCTTGGATTGTGTCCCTCACTCCGTATAGTATAATTTAATTCCAGCAAATCACAAACCGCGTCGAAGTGAGTGGCGCGATTTTCCAAATTTTAAGATTGGAACGGTTTTACAGCTTGCAAGTCCTTTTGCTCGTGGTATAATCCTTCTCGCTGTCAACCCCAATATGTGGGATTTTAACCCGCTCAAATCCCATATGTGGGGTATATTTTTCTTTACCCCTTCCACGAAGAGTAGTCAATCTCGTCCGGCGTGCCTTAACGCGCCGGGGAGGGAACAGTCCCTGGAGGAATGGCCTTGAAAACAACACTAGTTAGAGACTGGCGCTATTGGCGAAACCTGCTCATTTTCGGAGTTCTCGTCTTTGTAATCATCTTTGTGGTGGGCATCATCGCATTGTCCCGTCAAGGTGCGCATAACTACCTCTACCCTCCACGGTACCAGCGGGCGGCAGATGATACGCCGTCACAGCACGGGGTATCCTATCAAGACATTCGATTGGAGACCGCTGACGGGGTGAGCTTGGTGGCTTGGTATACGCCTCCGGAGAATGGGGCGGTTATTCTGACGGCGCACGGGCATGCGTGTGCGCGTTTGACTGAAATTTATGCTCTTTTCGCCCGTAATGGATATGGCGTGCTGGCCTGGGACTTCCGCGGTCACGGGGAAAGTGAGGAAGCCCTTTGCACCCTGGGGTACAGGGAGGCACTGGATGTCGAAGCGGCGCTGGACTACGTGCTTTCTTCTCCGGAGGGAGTGGAGCATGTAGGAGCCTGGGGCGCTTCGATGGGCGGGGCAGCGCTGCTTGAGGCCGCAGCGAGGCGAGAGGAGATCGAAGCTGTCGTAGTTGATAGCACTTTTCCAACCCTGGAGGACGAGTTTGAGCAAGTGATCCCGATGGCGGCTTTGCGACCGCTGATCCGCTTCTTTGCCGAACGGGAGGCCGGGTTGAAAGTTGATATGCTGCGACCGGTGGATCGGATCGGCGAACTCAGTCCTCGCCCGATTTTCCTGATCTACGGCGAAGCGGACGGCGCGATACCGCCCGGTTCTGGGCCGCGGCTGTACGAAGCGGCAGGAGAACCAAAGGCGCTGTGGATAGAGCCTGGTGTGGGACATGTGGGGATGTATGGCGCTTTCCCAGGGGAGTATGAGCGGCGGGTAGTGGAGTTCTTTGATGAGACCCTCTTGGAGCAAGACTGACGGATCGCCAGCGTGTATCTTCTCAATAACCTGGGG
>CAZANJ010000484.1:0-2769 GCA_964486415.1 uncultured Anaerolineales bacterium | reverse complement strand
TCCTCAGCCGCGGGGGCGCCGGTGATCTCCGGCGTCTCGCCCTTGGGGGTCAGATCCATCTCGGCCCATTCGGGCGGGAAGACGACATAACTCTCACCTCCATAGTACTGGAGTACTGGGAAGATGTAGTAACCCTTGCCGACCACGGGGTCGGGTACAGTCTCGGGCGTGTACTTGTACTCTTCCATCACGATGCCGTCGGTGTAGGACCAGTTACCGGTCTGAACCTCGTTCTTGGCGAAGTCAGCCAGAGTTTCTTTGTTCAGTTCGCCAGTGTTTTCATAGGTCTGCTGAGCGGCCTGGATGAAGAAGCCGGCACCGTCATAAGCCAAGCCAGCCGCCGAGGGGCTAGGTGCAAAACCATTTTCAGCTTCGAAGTCCTTAGCGAACTGCTTGCCCTCATCCGTAGCCCAACCGGGGATCTGATCCAAGACATAGTTGGAGGAGTCACCGATCGAATCATACCATTCACCAAACCAACCAAGTCCATCAGCGATGATCAAGCTTTCAAGACCCACCTCGTCCGCCTGCTTGATGAAAGCGGAGACAACGGGCAAACCTGTGCTCGTGCCTGCCAGGACAGCCGGGTCTAGATCCTTGAACTTGTTGAGCAAGGGATAGAAATCGGTCTGCTCGAGGCTGAAGTACTCCTCAGCCACGACCTCCCAGCCGGCGTTCTCGAACTGCCCTTTGATAGCATTGCCAAAGCTGCGGCCCCAGTCGGTGTCCTCGCCCCAGACGGCGACCGTCTTGGACTCAGGCTCCCACTGCCCGGACTCAATGGCCGACTCCAGTGCCTGAACGTATGAAACACTCAGCTTCTTCGGCGTGGGCCACCACTTGTTGACCCAGTAAAAGTACTTGTCGGGATCTGACTGCCAGGTCTCGTTAAGCACCTCGGTGGCGCCATAGGGTGCGAAGTGAGGAATTTGATACTTGGCGGTGATCTCCATGCAAGAGACAGCGACCGAGCTGTGCCAGTTGATCAGGCCAGCCTCGATCTCGTCCTGGACAACGGCCTGCTCGTAGGCCTGGGAGGCCTTGGCCGGGTCAGACTGCGAGTCGATCCAGACGGGTTCAATCATGTAATGACCGATCTTCCAGTCGATGGCTTCGAAGGCCATGTTGACTGCGGCCTTGAACTCATCGCCGGTGCGGGCGCTGGGGCCGCTGAAGGGGCCCAAAACACCCAGTTTAAGGACCTCTTCTTCCGCAGCGGGTTCTTCTTCCTCTGCGGGCTCCTCAGCGGATTCTTCTTCCTCTGCCGGAGGCTCGGTCGGTTCGGGAGTCGGTTGTGCACAACCACCCAACGCAAAGACCAACCCAGCAATTACGACGAGAGGTAGCAACTTCATAACCAACGAGTAAAGGGTTTTCTTGTTCACTTCTTCTCCTTTCTTCGTGAAACTAGTTAACTAAACGACACGGAAACACTCAAAAGCTCACACACTTCAACAACTACACTCGATAGACACCTCCTTTTTCACTAATGTATATCTCGTATGTAGTATAAACCCGCTTGCAAATTTACAAGGTATAATTACTCTATCTTTAGGGTGCAAATCCTCCCTCGCGGGAGTATGAGTATGGAAAATATAAATAGGGAGCAATCATATGATGTCCAGATCAGTTTTGTCACATTGCAATTGCTTATATGCAACACGCATCCACAATAACTCACCAGCACATTTACTCATACGATCTGCTCCCTCTCCTCGGAGGCACAAGACCAGGCACGGCGAAGGCAGGCGATCTGGCTTAGATGGTAGACGGGAAATAACTGCCTACCCTCCTCACAGTTGCGGGACAGCGCCGGACTTCATACTGCACCGGACTTCCCCTTTTCAACCCCGAAGGATACCCTCTGCCGCCAGTTTGTTAAAATACAAAAAGCAATCCTCGATCATAATCCCCGAGCATTGCCTCTATAAAGCCGTTTTGATCCGATCCTGAAAGTCTATGACGTGTCGGCGGATCAATGAACTTGCCTCATCCTCTCGCCTTGCGCACAATGCCTTATAGACTTCCTTGTGTTGATCTATCGAATCATGCACATTTCCCAAGCGATCTAGTACTAGGTACCAGATGCGAAGGCTCAAATCATAAAGACGCCGCAAAACGTCAGATAAGAACTCGTTATCCGCAGCTTGATAGAGCAACATGTGGAAACGCTTATCGATGGACATCAAGGATCTGTAATCCCCATCCTGCACTTCTTCCAACCCCTCAAGCAGTTCTTCCATCCGTTCAAGTTGATCCATGGTGACACGCTGGGCTGCTAGACGGGCACAGAAACCCTCCAGGAGGATTCTCAACTCAAAAATTTTCTGTAGATCAGTGATGCTAATATCGGCCACAAAAGTTCCGCGGCGGGGAACGATATTCACTAACCCTTCTGATTCAAGGCGCTGCAAAGCTTCGCGGATCGGCGTGCGCCCCAATTCCAAGTCTTCCATCAAAGCATGCTCATCTATCACAGAGGAAGGCACAAGGTCTAACCTTATGATTTTGTCTTTGATGAGCTGGTAAGCTTTTTCACTGAGCCGCACAGGAGGGGTATCCTTAAAATGTGGCCTATTTCCGTCGTATATTCGTGATATATCGGGAGTATACCACACCCCATTGCCCTTGTCAAGAAGTTTTTTTATCAGCATCCGAACAGGGAGGTGATCAATCGCCGCGCCGAAGCACGTCCCTCACTGGGTCTCTAGGATTTCGCGGGGTTTCGCTCTAAGGGGATTGCGTGCAACCTTTGGTTGCCGATCCCCG
>CAZANJ010000483.1:0-2773 GCA_964486415.1 uncultured Anaerolineales bacterium | reverse complement strand
CGCCGAGCCGCGGATCGCCCAGCTTGGCCAGCGCTCGCCCGGCCGCCGCACGCTCGGTCGGGGCCACATTATCCTGCCGGAGCGTCGATGTCAGCACCTGTATGACAGTTTCCTTGCACTCCAGCGTGACTCCGCCCGGGCAGGCATCAGCGACCGCCTGTCCAAGCAACGCCACAGCCTCGCCGGGCTTCCCCGGCCTCCGCTCAAGCAGCGCTCCCACCACATCGCTGGCGACTTTCTCCCACTGCTGAATCACGCCTAGATAGCCGATCGTCAGCAGCATCACCTCGCGCCAAGCCGGATCGCCCGTATGCTCTGCCAAGAT
The DNA here is from genome assembly GCA_964486415.1 of uncultured Anaerolineales bacterium. Lineage (GTDB taxonomy): Bacteria > Chloroflexota > Anaerolineae > B4-G1 > B4-G1 > CAZANJ01. The sequence continues at coordinate 2,448 of CAZANJ010000483.1, read as the reverse complement.
GTCCACCACAGGCTCAATCTCTCGCTGCCCCAGCCGGGCGACTCCCACTGCCGCCAGGTACTCCTCGAAGGTCAGGTGGATAAATCCGTAACGCCCGGCGCCGCGTTCCAATAATAACCCCGCGTGCTCCCGCACATCCTCCAAGAACTGACGTGCTGCCTGATCAGGGTTTTCTTGTCCGCGCTCTTCATAGATGTGGATCAATTTCCGTCGCAGGCTCCCCTGTTTCACCAGGCCGACTCCGGGGTCCGTCTCGTGCATCCACAGCGCCAGAGGCGCCAGAATGCGCACTGTCTCCACCGGGTCCAGATCTCGCGCCGGAGGACGACCCAGTCCCCGCGCCCGGTTCCAACTCGAAATCAGCGTGCGCACATATTGATCGTACAATTCCACCCGGCGGTCGGGCAAGGACACACCCTGTCGTTTCATCAAGGCCAAGATGGTCAGAAGGAGCGGGTTGGCTGCCAGTCTCCGCACACCAGGGTTCCGACGCACCGCATCCAGGAGATCCTGCTGTTCACGCTCTGCCTCCAGCGCTGCGACGGGGGTGTCGCCGCGAGCGGCTTTCTCAATCGCGGCTGTCCACTTTTTCACGAAGGCCTCAATCTCCTCATCGTTGAAGTCGACCAGGGTACACTCCGCCAATCCCTCCGCTGTTGGCCGCACCTCACGATAGCCGACGATCCGACTGGTCAGCACAAACTGGTTCCCCGCACGCCTGTGGAACGTGTAGAAAGCTATCACCCGATCCACTACCGTCTGTCGCAGAGCCTTGTCCTTCACCTCATCCAGCCCATCCAACAGGACCAGAGCTCCTCCCTGTTTCAAAGCTTCTTCCAACATCGCGTCGGTGGGCAGGTTCGCCCCCAGATCGTGGAAGTAGCGCGTCACGAAGTCGTCCAACCGCACATCCCGTTTGGCCAGCGCGTTGGCGTAGGCCGAAAGAGGAATCAGTACCGGCAAGCGAGTCTCCAGTCCGAGATCTTCACCCTCCCCAGAGGCCAACTTCAGAGCCAGATATTTGAGAAACGTGGTCTTTCCTGCCCCAGGATCGCCCAGGATGATCAGACAGTCGTTCTCCCGCAATAGATCCAGAGCTGGCTGAGGCTCGCTCAAGTGCTCGCCTAGAGCCGCTCGCTCCTCATCTGGAATCTCGCGTCCGGCCAGGCGAACCCGGCTCCAGGTCTCCCCCTTCGGCAGTTCGATCCGGGCCTTCAGGGGAACATACATGTTGAGCAGCGGCAGGCGCAGAGGCACCCGGGCTGAGACTCCCATCCCTTTGAAGTCCAGGTACCGATAACGATCCACCAGATAAACCAGATAGCGCTCCGTCGCCTGGCGAATGTCCGCATTGGGAGATCGACGGCGGATGGCCTGCCAAAGCAGGTCGGGATCGGTGACCATAATGACATCGCCCTGAACATCACGCCCCACCGCCACCGTGCCGCCAGCCACCCCACCCCGGGTAGCGAGGACAGAGCGAATAGCCTCAAGGCGTTCACTACCAAGTAACTCTCTACCTCGCCACAATCCTATCACGAACGCCACCCCCGCGAAGGCCCAGAGTATCAACTGCACGAGGTCAGCAAGCCCCTGGATTTTGTCAGTGTTGGTTCCTACGAATTTCAACACCGGCGGCAGCCACCAGGGCGCTGTCGCAGCCAGGGTGACTAGCGCCAAGGTAACCAATGCTGGAACGATCCATCGTCTCATTTGCGGCCTCCTGTTGGCTATCGTGGCGTTATGGTGAATTCTGAGCTTTCAGATCGAGATCACTCATCGTCGTCGTTCGGGTCGCCAGTAACACTCCCACCGCCGATGGAAATGTTGCCTTTCACGTCCCGACCGACGGCCATACCGCCTTCACCAGCCGCCGTCGCCCCCGACCCCTGCGCGATGGCGCCGGAGCCGTAAACCGCTGCCTGGTAGGTTGGCGGACCGGCTGCTTTCGCCTCGTCCAACAGTTCCGCCAGCTCGGCCGCGAACGTCTCATCCTTCTTCATCATCTTCTTGAGCTGCACGCGCAGCGCGGCCTGGAAGTCCTCGTCCTGTGGATTGTTCTTCACATCGGTCAGTGCCTCCTCGGCGGCGTGCTTGCCCTTGAAGCGCCGCTCGATGGCGGCGACCAGCTTCTCGCCGACTTTCTTCGCTGCGGCCTTGCCGCCCTCGACGAGGTACGGGGATAGAAATGCCACTACGGTTGTTGCGACTGCTGCTGGATCCATCTTATCATCTCCTTTTCGCTTATGCCAACGTCAATATCTGAAAAAACATCGGGTAAGGCCACGCTTCGCGTCAGAGGGTACAGTAATCAAGGATTGTCTCATTACGTAGCCCAGCACCGCCCTCACTCCAACCGCCCCTGCTCATACAGCCCGCTCACGTCGAACTGGATCAGCGCTGGCGCACGGCGGGCCTCGGCGTCCATCGTGCCGATGTAGCCCAGCG
>CAZANJ010000482.1:0-2784 GCA_964486415.1 uncultured Anaerolineales bacterium | reverse complement strand
GAAGCGTCGGGTTACAAACCCGCCGCGAGCGCCCCGAAATATTGAGAAGATACCTCGCCACCTTCCGTCGATAACGGTCAAACAGCCGGTAGTTGTACACGTACATTCGCTCGGCAAATTTCCCTTCCCTCTGACTTTGCACTTCCACGTGTATCAGCACCCAGGCCTCGCTGCCGTTATTCCGCCATACCGTGACCAGTTTATCCACCCTGCGTCGTCCGAACTCGGCATCACGTGCTACTTTCTGCAACTCCTTGTCCGGAAACTCGTATCCCCTTGACTAATCTATCTCGACGTGGGCTTGAGGAAAGAAAAAGGCCATGAACTCAGGGAAGTACTGTTCCAATGCCTCTTTCCAGGCTCCATCATAATCGCTGCGCCTCTCATTCATTTGCTGCCTGCCCTTCTCCATAATCCCCGTCCCCTGTTTTCTTACTCTCCGCCTTCAACTGCACTCGCGCCCGGTCGGTGTCCATCGCGGCACCGAGTTCGCGCACCGCTGTTTGCAAAATGGTCTCTATGTCGGAGGATGCGCGGACCTTGGAGGTGATGTCGGCGACCATCCGGTCGCGCTGCGCACGCCGCTGTGTCTCCTCCAGCAAGCGGGCGTTCTCAATGGCCAAGGCCAACTGCTCGGCCACAGATTCGACCAGCGCGATGTCCTCCTCCGTCCACTCGCGGCCTCCCTCCGGCTCTTGCAGGCCCAGAGCGCCGATGACCTCGCCACGGAGCGTAAGGGGAGCTACTATGGCATTTTGGCCTTTCTCTGGGATGGTTCCGTCCTTCCGCGACCCGACGATAACTTCGCCTCGCTCCAAGGCCTGCGCGACCTCGGGTGGTAAGCCTTCATCCGGGGTGGAGATATTGGGCTTAGTGCGTTCGTAGATCGGAGTGGCCCGCGTGGAGATGAACTTTTCCCATTGTTCGCGCAAGTAGAGCCGGTGCACTGCCTCTACTTCCTCCAATGCCTGTTGTGTCTGCGCGAACAGGCGTTGGTTCTCGATCAAGGTGGCCAATTGTGGCGCTGTGGCACTGTAGAGCCGCCGCTCACGCTCGCTGAACTCGTGGGGTTCGGACCAGCTTAGTGAGACGATGCCTTGCCATCGCTCGGCCAACGTCAAGGGAATGATTGCAATGGCCCGAGCTTCCATAGAATTCAAAAGCTGGGCCGCTTTTTCGTCGACAGCTTCGTGTATTCTGATATCGTCGATTAGTTGAGGTTCTTGTGGATCGGCGGTCATTATGTGGCCTAATGGAAAATCTGGGATATGATAACGGTCTCCAGTGGGTAGTGCTGGCCCTTCGGTGGCCTGTTTTTGGGCGACCACCTCTGCCCATTCGGGCTCTCCTGCGGAGTTTACGTCGACGTAAAACAAGGTTGCTACCTTTGCTCCCGCATCGAGGGCTGGCCTGGAGATCGCTTCGAGCATCTCCTCTGGCCTATCGGCGGTGATGAGCGAGCGACTAGTTTCGTATAGTGCATCTGATTCTGCCAACGCAGTTTGTGTCTGTTCAAACAAGCGAGCGCTCTCCAGGGCCAGGGACACCTGCTCCGAGAATTCCTCAACCAGCGCTAATTCCTCGTCCGAGAGCGGCTTATTGGGATCCTCCTCTATGCCCAGGGCGCCGATGATCTCGCCCCTTACCGCAAGAGGAGCAACCGTTGCCGCTCCATTGTCTGCGGTCGGCGTTACCAGTTCTTGTCGTCGGGTCGCGGCCTTGATCTCCGGTGTCCATAAGTCATCGGCCGGCACGACCTCGGTTCTATCAAACATGTATCCGGACGAAGATTCAGGCGTGGAACGCATCTCGCTTCGGAATGCCTCCCAGCCCTCACGGCTCGTTGCACGGGCTAAGCGCTCCAGCTCGTGCAAGTTTTCTTCCATCTCCTGCCGCAGGCGAGTGTTCTGGATGGCAATCGCGATCTGACCGCAGAGACCCTCCAGCAAAATCTGGTCCTCCTCTGTTAGAGCTCCGATGGTGTCGCTCTGCACGTCGAGGATTCCCAACACTTCATCTTGCCACTTGATCGGCACTGCCAACTCCCCTTTCGTCTCCGGAAGGTAGGGGTTCGGGACCCATTCGGGATCTTTAGTCACGTCTGAAGCTATGATGGAGTGACCGGTGGCCGCAGCAGCGCCCACGACGCCGTGCCCCAGCTCCAGGTGATGGCCTGCTTCCAGCATCCTCTCGCCGGTTTCCCCATAACCGACGACCAATACCACGGCGTCCAGCGCTGGCTCGTAGCGGAAAATCTGGGTATGGTAATAGCCGAAACGCTCCTTGATCAAGTCGACCACGCGATTGAACAGTTCGTCCAAGGCGGGGGCGGCGGCGATCTGTTGGGCAATTTCAGTACTGGTCTCCACCTGGCGCCCACGACGATCCAGCGCGTCCTGGATCTGCTGCTCCATTTGTTTGCGCTCGGTGATATCGATGAAAGCGCCCTGGGTGGCGGTTTCCCCTTCAAACTTGGTGAGCGTACTATAAAGCAATACATCCAGCGTCGAGCCATCTCGGGTGATTAAGCGAGCTTCGTATCGGTTGGGGACAGGTTCGCCTGCGATGCGGCGAAGGGTTATGTTGGCTATGCGCTCTCGCTCCTCCGGATGGATGAATTCCATGATGGAGTGCCCCACGAGCTCACTCGGGTCAGGATACCCAAGAATTTTGGCCCCTTCGCGACCGGCATATTTTAGCTCTCCCTCGCGATGGATGAAGACTCCTACGGAGATGTTATCCGCCAGGTTTCTGAGCTGCATTTCCGACTCTTGTAACATCTGG
>CAZANJ010000481.1:0-2793 GCA_964486415.1 uncultured Anaerolineales bacterium | reverse complement strand
GCGGGTTTCCATACCCGCCGCCTTGGGGTTGATGGACTCACCCAATACCACAGAAAGCCTCTGGCGGCCTCTGGAGGGTCTTGGAACCGCTACGATTTCCCTGGAAGGCCATCTCTTGTCACGCCACCTATTCTACGGTACAATGCTCAAAAGTATCGTGGAGAGATTAATCCATCCTCACCCTAACCCTCTCCCTGCGAGGGAGAGGGAATCCGACCCCCTCTCCCCTTGGGGGGGAGAGGGGCGGGGTGAGGGGGAAACCGGATAGGCAAACCGAGAGAGGAGATTTTATCATGCCCAAGACTATTCGCATCGAGGAGATCGCGCAGCACGAAGGCCAAGAGGTCACCCTTCAAGGATGGCTCTACAATATCACCGACAAGGGGAAGCTGCTCTTCCTCTGGATCAGAGACGGCACCGGTTACGCCCAATGCGTCGTCTTCCATAAGAGCGTCAGCCCGGAGATTTTCGAGAAGGCCCGCTCGCTGACCTACGAATCATCCTTCCGGGTCACCGGCACCGTGCGCCAGGATGACCGCGCCCCCGGTATCCCCGGTGGTTACGAGCTGGGCGTCAGCGATCTGGAAATTCTGCAAGTCGCCGAGGAGTACCCCATCCAGCCCAAGGAGCACGGCGTCGAGTTTCTGATGGATCACCGCCATCTCTGGGTACGCTCACAGCTCCAGTGGGCCGTGCTGCGGGTGCGAGCGACGGTCATCCGCGCCATCCGCGAGTGGCTCGATAGCAACGGCTTCATCAATATGGACACGCCCATCCTCACGCCGGCCGCCTGCGAGGGCACGACCACGCTCTTCGAGACCGAATACTTCGATGAGATGGCCTACCTGGCCCAATCTGGGCAGCTCTACAACGAGGCCAACATCTACAGCTTTGGGCGCGTCTATTGCTTCGGCCCCACCTTTCGCGCCGAGAAGTCGAAGACTCGCCGCCACCTGACCGAGTTCTGGATGGTGGAGCCGGAGATGGCCTTCTGCGACATGGACGGCTTGATGGAGATTGAGGAACAGTTCATCTCCCACATCGTGCAGACATGCCTGAAGGAGCGCCGGGCGGAGCTGGAGTTGCTGGAGCGTGACACCAGCCGGCTGGAGAAGATCGAGCCGCCCTTCCCCCGCATCTCCTACGATGAGGCGCTGGAGATGTTGGCCGAGATCCGCACGGAGACGGACGATGAGGAATTGAAGGAACTCCTGCAAATCGAGTGGGGCGATGACTTCGGATCCCCCCACGAGACGGAGCTTACGGAGCGCTTCGAGAAGCCAGTCTTCGTCTACGGTTATCCGACCGCGGCTAAGGCCTTCTACATGGAACCATGGTCGGGCCGACCAGAAGTCTCGAAAAGCGTGGATCTGCTGGCGCCGGAGGGATACGGGGAGATCACTGGCGGCTCGGAGCGCATCTCCGACCTCGACCTGCTGCTCCAGCGCCTCGACGAGTGGGATCTGCCGCGCGAGGCCTTCGAGTGGTACGTCGATCTGCGGCGCTACGGCTCCGTGACCCACTCCGGCTTCGGGCTGGGCGTGGAGCGCACGGTGACCTGGATCTGCGGCATCGATCATCTGCGCGAGACCATCGCCTTCCCCCGCATGCTGAACCGGGTCTATCCGTAATAGATTGCAGATTGTAGATTGCAGATTGCAGATTATAGGTTGCGGATTGCAAGAAGCGCTTTTACTATCGCAATGAGAGCATCCCATCACCGTCTGTTCACGGCGGTGCGAAGTGTATGGCTAAATGGGAGTAAAAAAGGAGGAAGCGAATGAGCCTAATCGAAGTTCCGGTGAGACAGAGGACACGTCGCGCGGTCAGGTTCCGGGTCGCCCCACCTCCGCTGGAGAATGGCGATCGGCTGACTCGCGCCGAATTCGAGCGGCGCTATGAAGCGATGCCCCACGTCAAGAAGGCTGAATTGATCGAAGGAGTTGTGTATATGCCATCGCCGGTACACTTTAAGACCCACGGTGAGCCCCATGCTTTTGTCGTCGGATGGCTTGCTTCATACTCCGCTACAACATCCGGCGTCACATCAGGCGACAACGCCACCGTGCGTCTGGATTTGGACAACGAGGTGCAGCCGGACGCTCTCTTGCGACTGGATGAAACGCTTGGCGGCGCCTCAAGCATCAGCGACGACGATTACATCGAAGGGCCACCGGAGCTGATCGTGGAGATCGCCGCCAGCAGCGTGTCACAGGATTTGCACGCCAAAAAGAAAGTCTATCGGCGGAACGGGGTACAGGAATATCTCGTGTGGCGGGTGTATGATGAGACATTGGACTGGTTCCACCTGGAGGGCGGTGAATATCGTCGCCTGGAGGCCGAGGACGGCATCATCCGCAGCCGCGTTTTCCCCGGACTCCACCTGGCGGTGGAAGCCTTGCTGAAGGGCGATCTAGCCACCGTGCTGAACGTCCTGCAGCGGGGGACAGAGACGGAGGAACACGCCGCCTTCGTCGAGCGCTTGTCGCAATGAACGACGAGAAACCAGATTTGTGCCGCTGCGCTTAAGAAAAACCTGAGTTCTTTCCTGGGAGATTGGCAAGATGGGAGTTAGCGATATAACTGTAGCCGAAGCGAGCGGAATTGACCAAGTAAGCCACTGACTGCCCAATGGAAGGGAATGTATCGGCTGAGAGTAGGCGATTGGCGGGTGATTACGAGATAGACCGAGATCACCGGCGGGGCATCTTTTATGCTGTGGGGCACCGGCGTGAGGTCTAGGGAAATCGTAGCGGTTCCAAGGCCCTCCAGAGGCCACCAGAGGCTTTCTGT
>CAZANJ010000480.1:0-2794 GCA_964486415.1 uncultured Anaerolineales bacterium | reverse complement strand
CGTAATGCGTTACGAGGATTGCCAGCGTTTGAGCCGCTTCAGTATGCGCAGGAATCGATTTACGGTCACGATACGGATGTTTTCATAGCGGCGAAGGTTGAGTAAGTGACGGTCCCCGCTGACGATATAGCGGGCTTGCCCTTCCACGGCGCAGGCAACAAACACATCGTCTGTGGGGTCGACCTCAACAACGCCGGAGATGGATGTGCCAGGAACGATGATGGCTTGACGCGAGAACTGTCCTACAAAGTCACGAATATCTCGCTCGATCAAGCGGTATTTTTCTCGGATATGAGGACGATGTAACACATCGGAGAGTTCAGCGATGGCAGCTGGGGCTGTGACGATCAGAAAATCACCGGCTATCCAACGGCGGAGAAGTGCGTCGGGGCGACTGTGGCGCTTGATGGCTGCGCTGACGAGAACATTGGTGTCTACAACGATTCGGAACACTTTGAGCCTTTTACACCCAGGCAGATGAGGAACGCACTTCGCGAACGGCTTCGGCTACATCGCGCAGCACCTCTTCTTCCGAAATCTCAGGGGGGACGCGGGCCTGGATTCGGTTCAACAACACCTCGAACTGATCTGCCCAGGTCTGGTCCAGGTGCCGCGATACGAGAAGGCGCTCTGCCGGTCCGAGCTGATCGATCAGAGAAAATATCTCTCCCAGACCAATACTTAACCTTAGCACAACCTGATCCTGTCGGGACACTTGGCGAAAATTCGTATCCATCGTTCACCACCTCCTGATGAGGATTATAATACATAAGATATTTTGAGGCAACCAGTGTATTACATTAAAGTCCCGCCGTTCACAATTCAACATTCGCCATTCAACATTCAACATGTTCGGTAGACGATTTCGAGGATTAGCTCAGGAACAGGATAAGCCCGTCGACGTCGGCGCGACGCTGCGGCGGCTGTTGCGCTACTTCCAGCCTTTCTGGGGACTGCTGGCCGGGGTCGCGGTGTTGGTCGTGATCAGCACGCTGCTGCGGCTGGCGGCGCCCTACCTGACCGGCGTGGCGGTGGATCAGTTCATCGCGCCGTCGGGCGATCAAAAGCCGCTGCCCGCCTGGCTGGCCCTGATTGTGGCCGGTGACGTCGAGCGCACCCAGGGCCTCACGGCGACGATGCTGGTGCTGCTCGTCACCTACCTGCTGAACTGGGCCGCCACCGCCACTCAGTTCTATCTGATGACGCTGGCCGGGCAGCGCGTGCTGCTCCGCATGCGCACCCAGATCTTCGAGCGCATCCAGACACTCTCCCTCTCCTTCTTCGACCGCCAGGAGGCCGGCGACCTGATGTCGCGCCTGGTCAACGATACCCAGGTGATCAACCAGGTCTTCAGCGGCGGCATCGTGCGCTTTGCCAGCATGGGACTGACGCTGTTCGGCATCCTGGCCTCGATGGTGGGGCTGAACTGGCGGCTGGCGCTGGTCAGCTTCGTCGTGCTGCCGGTGATGGTGGTCTTCACCCGCATCTTCTCCCGCCGCGCGCGGGAGGCCTTCCGCCGCACCCGACAGACCATCGGCGACGTGAGCGCGGAGCTGCAGGAGAATATCGCCGCCGTGCGCGAGGTGCAAGCCTTCTCCCGCGAGGATGAGAACGTGGCCCAGTTCCAATCGGTCAACGCCGCCAACCGCGATGCCAACGTCCAGGCCCAGTCGGTGCTCTCCGCCTTCTCGCCCGCGCTGGATGTGCTCAGCACCACCGCGTTGGCCATCGTGGCCGGCTACGGCGGCTACCTGGCGCTGCAAGATCCGCCCCTGGTCAGCGTGGGCGTCATCGTCTCCTTCCTGATCTACGTGCGCCGCTTCTACGAGCCGATTCGGGGTATCGCCAACCTCTACGCCCAGCTCCAGGCCGCCATCGCCGGCGCCGAGCGCATCTTCGAACTGCTCGACACGGAGCCGGAGCTGGCCGATGCGCCCGACGCCGTGCCTCTGCCGCCCGCCGAGGGGCGCGTTGAGTTCGAGGGCGTCTCCTTCTCCTACGATGGGGATGAGCCGGTGCTGCTGGACATCGACTTGACGGCGGAGCCCGGCCAGATGATCGCGCTGGTGGGGCCGACGGGGGTGGGCAAGACGACGCTGGTCAGCTTGCTCTCGCGCCTCTACGACGTGGATGAGGGCACGATTCGCATCGACGGGCGCGACCTGCGGCAAGTGACGCGCGATAGCTTGCGTCAGCAGATGGGCGTCGTGCTGCAGGACACCTTCCTCTTCTCCGGCACGGTGATGGACAACATCCGCTACGGGCGGCTGGACGCCACCGATGAGGAGGTCATCGCGGCGGCCGAGCTGGCCAACGCCGATCAGTTCATCAAGCGCATGCCGGAGGGCTACCAGACGGAGCTGGGCGAGCGCGGGCAGAACCTCAGCCTGGGCCAGCGGCAGCTTCTCGCCATCGCGCGGGCGGTGCTGGCCGATCCGCGCATCCTGATCCTTGACGAGGCCACCTCCAGCGTCGACACGCGCACCGAGCGCATGATCCAGCAGGCGCTGGATGAGCTGCTGAAGGGACGCACTTCGTTCGTAATCGCCCACCGCCTGAGCACCATCCAAAACGCCGATCAGGTGCTGGTGCTCGAAAAAGGCCGCATCGTCGAGCGCGGCACCCACGACGAACTGCTCGAAGCCGGTGGCCTCTACGCCGACCTCTACAACAGCCAGTTTCGGCGCGAAGGCGGGCCGAACTTTACTCCGATTTCGTAAAGCGATCTCTCTGTAATTTAACTCCTGCAATTTAGCGATTCCAGACTTCGTAAGTCTATCGTCGAGGATTTTGG
>CAZANJ010000479.1:0-2820 GCA_964486415.1 uncultured Anaerolineales bacterium | reverse complement strand
AACCCATTGAGGTGCTGTATTGAGTATGGATAATGAATCTTCGCGCAAATTAGTTTTGGGCATAGATACCGGTGGTACATACACCGATGGGGTGTTGCTGGAGTATGATACACGCCATGTGTTGGCTACTCATAAAAGCTTGACCACCAAGCGGGATTTCTCTATCGGCATTGAGAAGGTCATTGAGGGTATCCAAATTGATGATCCCTCGGACATAAAGATGGTTTCTATCTCGACCACGTTGGCCACCAATGCCATCGCCGAGGGCAAAGGCAAACGCGTTGCCTTGTTTTTGATCGGTTATGACCCCGACCTGATCTCATCTTTCGATATGGGACGCCGCTTTGCCACGCCCAACTACTACTACTTCGCCGGTGGTCACGACCTTTATGGCCGAGAGAAAGAAGAGCTCGCTCTATCGGCTATCCTGGATAAGGTCGCCGAGATCAAAGAAGGCGTGGATGCCATCGCTGTCTCTAGCTACTTTAGCCCGCTTAATCCAGAGCACGAGAATCGGGCTTATGAGTCCATCTCCACTGTCTGTGATCTGCCCATTGTGCTGGGCCATCAGCTTTCGACCCGATTGGGATCAGTGGAGCGAGCTACGACAGCTGCTCTCAACGCTTCGCTGCTGGCCGTGCTTCAGGACTTCGTCATCGCTGTGCGGAGGGCTATGGAGCATCGCGAGATCGACGCGCCGTTGATGATGGTGCGTGGAGACGGTACCCTGATGAGTGATGAGTTTGCCTCCCGTATGCCGGTGGAGACCATCCACTCTGGCCCTGCGGCAAGCGCTATGGGAGGGCGATTCCTTTCCGGGTTGGATGATGCCTTGATATTAGATGTCGGCGGCACTACTACCGATCTGGCCTTCATTGAGGATGGTCGCGTGACAGTCAGCGAGGAGGGCGCTACCGTTGGAGATTACAAGACATCCGTCAGCGCTGCTGATTTATTCTCTGTCGCTTTGGGGGGAGATAGCCAAATCACCCTGAGCCGGGAGAAGCACATTCTCCTCGGTCCGGAGCGTGTGGTTCCCTTGGCTTATTTATCTTCGCAATACTCGCAAGTTGGGCAGCGCCTCAAGGCCCTCTCGCGACGTGCTTGGGCGGAGGCCAATCCCGATTGGCTGGAGTACTGGTTTTTGCTGCGCGAGCCAGAGGATCGGCTTCTAAAGAGCGCACAAGAGCAGAAGCTGGTCAAGTTTTTGCGTAAAGGCCCGAAGCCAGTGCCGGAAATTGTGGAACATCTTGATGTTCTTCACGTCGCTCAAATTAGCGTTCAGGAACTTTGGCGCCAGGAGATTATCGGAAAAGCGGGCTTGACGCCAACCGACCTGCTTCACGTAGAGGGACGTTACACACCCTGGGATAAAGAAGCCTCAGAGCTTGCTTTGCAGGTCTTCTCTCATTATCAATTCAAGGAGCCAGCGGAAATCCGAGAACTCGTCTGGCGGCAGGCGTCCGAGATGATCGTCCACGCTGTGGTCACCTTTCTCAGCAATCAGAGCTTGAAGCTTCCCCAGGGGCAAAGGATGGATGGGGAGAATCGACATTCAAAAGAAGACAACATCGGGCGTTGGTTCTTCTACAATAGCCTCTATGACATGCATCCCTACCTGGAGACGAACTTTCGACTGCGTCAACCCATCATCGGTATCGGCGCTCCGGCGGATTTCTTCCTTCAGTCTGTCGCTGAGGCATTTCACACCGACTTGATCTTGCCTAAGCATCATCAAGTGGCTAACGCGATGGGCGCCATCGCCGGCAGCGTCATGGTAGTCGAGGAAGTTCTGGTATATCCCAGAGTCTCTCGGTCTGGATTGGAAGTGCTCGGCTATTACGCTCAAACCAGCGAGGATCGTAAGGATTTCGAGGAAAAAGAACTGTCTGAGGCCCTGGCTTACGCTCGCAGCTTGGCGGAGGAGCGCGCTCTGGGCGCCGCTATACGCTCCGGGGCCGACAATCCACAAGTAACTGTCGAGGAAGTGACCGATGGGTTGGACACTTATCGTATCCGAGCTAAGGCGATAGGTAACCCACGGTTGGAGAGGTAATGGAGGTAGTCTATGGAATTGGTGCGAGTAGATACGCAGCGTGCCTATGACCTGATGTGGGAAAAGATCACGACTTTGGAACTGGCTCCTGGAGCGCCCATCAATGAGCAAGAACTGGCGGAAGAGTTTGATATGGGTGCGGTGCCGGTGCGCGAGGCCCTCAAATGGCTCGCTCATGATAACCTGGTCGATGTCACACCGCGACATGGCATCTATGTCGCCGACGTCGATGTAGAGGACCTACAACAGATCAGCGAGATGCGGCTCTCATTGGAATCTCTTTGCGCTCGTTTGGCCGCTCAGCGGGCTCAACCGGATGACATCGTCGTTCTGGATGCGTTGCGCAAACAACAGGCCTCTATCACAGCCGAGGAACACCGCCGCCTGTTTGATTTGGATCATAAGTTCCATCAAGCGCTTGCCAAGGCTGCGCGTAACAAATATCTCGCGCAGACGTTGGATCGTCTGTTTGGCCTGTCGCGACGTTTATGGTATCTCGTCCTGCCACATTTGGAGTTTCTCCCTTCCGCCGTTGAAAAGCATTTGAGTCTGGTGGAGGCTATCAAGGAGAATGATAGTGACCGTGCAGAAAAAATTATGTATGATCACGTCAAGGAGTTCTACGACGAGGTACGAGAAATCTTATTGGCTCAAGAGGAGCAAGAGTAAGCGCTAGTGGTCCCTCCCATAAATTACGTAAGAGAGGGTAAAGCGATTTTGCTAGTGAATCGGGTTTCCCCCCCTCACCCTAACCCTCTCCCCCC
>CAZANJ010000478.1:0-2829 GCA_964486415.1 uncultured Anaerolineales bacterium | reverse complement strand
GCTTCTGGCGACCTCTGGAGGGGCTTGGAACCGCTTCGAATCCCCTGACACGATAAAGTTTGGCCCGCATGCCGGGATGTGATATAATCCCACTGATATGCAGGATTCTGCAAAGAGCAGTTCCCACGTTGCCATCAACGCGCATCTCCTCTCAGGCCAAGATTCCTATCGCAGCGCGGGTGTCCACCAATACATCTATCACCTGCTGCATCACCTTGGCCTGTCCGATGAGGGATTGCGTTACACTGTACTATTGGGGGAGGGCGGCCTTTCCTCAGATTTAACCCTTGCACTTCATCGCTCTCGCTGGCCCACCGCTTCCCCTGGGGGGCGTGTTTTGTGGGAACAAATGGCACAGCCCTGGGTTTTGCAAAAGATCGGCGCTGACCTGATCCACAGTCCGGTCTTCGTTGGCCCGATTCTATCCCCTTGCCCCTCCGTCGTCACAATCCATGATCTGAGCTTCATCCGTTTCCCGGAACTGTTCCGTCCCGCGAACCGTATCTATCTGTCGATGATGACGCGGCTTTCTGTGCGTCGAGCACGCCGCATCATCGCTGTCTCAGCTCACGCCGCTGCCGAGACGCATCGGCTGCTGGACGTCCCACGGGAGCGCGTGGACGTGGTCTATCACGGTGTGAAGGAGGAGTTCCATCCCTGCCCAGCGGACGAGGTGGCTGATTTCCGTCAGCGGCAGCGCTTGCCAGAACGTGTGGTACTCTTCGTGGGCACTCTTGAGCCGCGCAAGAACCTAACGCGGTTGGTCGAGGCTTTCGCCCGCGTGCGGGATGGAAAAACGAAACTCGTTCTGGCCGGGGGAAAGGGATGGCTTTATGATGACCTTTTCGCCCGCGTGGAGGCCTTGGAGCTGGGAGACGAGGTGATCTTCCCCGGCTATGTGAAAAATGAGGATCTGCCCCTTTGGTATAATGCCGCAACCCTGGTGGCCTATCCATCACTATACGAGGGCTTCGGGCTGCCCGTGTTGGAGGCTCAGGCCTGTGGAACGCCGGTTTTGACATCTAACGTCTCTTCCTTACCCGAAGCCGCTGGTGACGCCGCGCTTCTGGTCGATCCGTATGATGTGGGCTCGCTGGCGGAAGGGTTGCAACGCCTTCTGAGCGAGAGCAATCTACGGCGGGAACTCAGCGAGCGTGGACTGGCTCACGCTGAGCAGTTCTCGTGGCACCAGGCCGCTGGAGAGACAGCTCGCGTTTATCGGCGGGCGCTCGGTGAAGAGATGCGTGGGGAGAAAAACCTGGAGCAATTTGACCGATCGGCGCTGAGCAAGGCTGAGGAGAGAAGGGTATGAGAAGAGGTCAGGAAACTCCTTTCTGGGTCATCATCTCCGATATCGTGCTGATCAATGCCAGTATGTTTTTGGCCTACTGGCTGCGCTACGAGCTTCAGTGGTTCCGTGACATCAGCTATTACCACACCCTATCGGCCTACATACCCTTCAGCATTTTGTTCACCTTGCTGATGTTACTGGCTTTTCAGATCGACCAGGTGTATCAGCACTGGCGCGGACAATGGCTAGATCAGGTCTATCGCATCATCAACGCCACCGCGAAGTCGGTGGTAGTGATGCTGGCCATTACGTTCATCACTCAACCTCTTCAGTATTCGCGACTGCTCCTCATTGAGGCCGGCATCCTTGCTATCCTCTTGCTGGCTTTATCACGGGGTCTTCAGCAGATGATCAAGAATTGGCTGCATGCCCGTGGCATCGGGGTGATCCATACCATCATCGTCGGTGCCGGTGAAATGGGGCGCACTGTGATGCGCACTGTAGTGGCGCGGCCTGAACTTGGCTATCACATAGTGGGATTTGTGGATGATAACCCAGAGAAGGGGGAAACAGATATCGGGCGCTTCAAAGCGCTAGGAGCGATCAATAATCTGCCCCGGCTGATTGAGCAGAAAGGCGTGGACGAGGTTATCATCACTTTGCCGTGGATGTACCATCGTAAAATTATGAGCATTGTGCGTGCTTGCGAGAGACGGGATGTGAGCGCTCGCATTGTGCCCGACCTCTTTCAGATGAGCCTCAGCCGCGTTGACGTGGATGATCTCGGCGGGGTGCCCTTAATCGGGGTACAAGAAGTCGGTTTCGAGCAGCGCGTGCGGTTGATCAAGCGAGCGATGGACGTAGTTGGTGCCCTGAGTGTTTTAATACTAGGTTCGCCAATCTTGGCCCTCATCGCGCTGGCGATCCGCATCGATTCACCTGGTCCGGTTTTCTTCCACCAGACCCGTGTAGGAGCTAATGGAAAGCTGTTTGATATACACAAATTCAGGTCGATGCGGGAAGGGGCAGAGACGGAGCTGGAGGAGTTGCGGGATTTTAACGAAGTCGATGGGCCCATTTTCAAGATGCGTGAAGATCCCCGCCTGACTCGAGTGGGGCGCATATTGCGACAGACGAGCCTTGATGAATTGCCGCAACTTTGGAACGTGCTGCGTGGGGAGATGAGCCTCGTTGGGCCTCGTCCTCCCATTCCCGCTGAAGTCAGCCGTTATACAGAATGGCACAAGAAGCGCTTGGAAGTTAGACCTGGAATGACGGGCTTATGGCAAGTTAGTGGTCGCAGTTTGCTCAGTTTCGACGAGATGGTCTTACTCGATATTTACTATATCGAGAATTGGTCGCCTTGGCTTGACCTGAAGATATTGTTGCGCACCATTCCGGAGATATTTTTTGGAAATGGGGCCTACTGAACCAATTCGTCATCCTTCGACAAGCTCAGGAGCCTCCACTTCCGTAAGGGCGGGGCTCTGTGCCCGCCCTGTTTTGTCGGCGATCTTGATCTTGGTCCTTTCCACTAG
>CAZANJ010000477.1:0-2838 GCA_964486415.1 uncultured Anaerolineales bacterium | reverse complement strand
CCACATCCAATCATTTCTTCGTCGATTCCTCTCTTTCATTTCCGTTCCCCTCTACCTGATTGTACACACAGCGGATGGAGGTGACAAATTCCGTTTATCCTGCTAAAAGACCAGTCATCCATTTTTCGCCCCTTTCCCCCTCGTTTGTGCTATAATTGGACCACACTTGTGAAATGCGCCATCAGAAGGATAAGAGTGAAACATGTCTTCCCGCAAACATCGCTTCAATATCTCCGATCTGCTTTCCCTGGAATCCCCCCGCCGCATAGCCCAGGCCGGGGCGGCGATTCTGATCCTGCTGGGCATGTTTCTGCTGGCGCTGAACAGGCGCCGCATCGACCCTACCCTCGCCGCCATCGCCCCCGACGCACTGACCGACTTCGATCTCAATCCCTACTGGGTCGGGTTGATTCTCCAGGTGACCATCTTCCCGATGGCGCTGATCTATATCTTCAGCCAGACGCAGCTCTTCCAGCGCGTGGTCGACAGGCAACTGCTCCCTTATGATGAGTTTCGCTTCCTCGGAGGACTGCTCGGCATCCAGATGTTGACCCACGCCTACGAGTGGTGGCTCTACCGCATGTTCCACGAGCCGCTATTGTTCAGCTCCTCCGTCCTGGTAATCACCGGCAGCTTGCTGGGAGGATGGCGAACCGGCCTGGGATTGAGCCTGGCCCGCTGGCTCCTTTTTGGCTCCTGCGACCTTCTGACCGCTTGGGGGCCTGAGTTCCGCTCCCTCTATCAGTCAGGCGGTTTGCTCATACTGCTCCAAAATCCGCCATGGGGAGAGATGTTGCGCTGGTTCTATGTGGAAAACATGCGCAACTCCTCACTCTTGGGTGTGGGAACTATGGCCAGCCTGTGCGCCGACCTGCTGGGCGAGCGGCGCTTGATCTCGCCCATGGCACCGCTGCTGGGCGCGACCGCCGAGATGACCTATGGCTACCTCACGCTCGTCGCCGGTGAGCCGCCCGGACTGATGGCCCTCATGCCCAGTATGCTGATCTCGGCTTTGGCAATGGTCGTGGTCACCTTGATCGTGAGCCGAGTGCAGGCCAAGGCCGCCCGCCGCCGGGCTGAGCTGGCCGAGCTGGCCCGCGCCCGCGCCGAGGTGCGCGCCCTTCGTGCCCAGATCAACCCGCACTTTCTCTTCAACGCGCTCAACACCATCCGTTACTTCGTGCGCACCGATCCCGGAATCGCGCGCCGTCTGCTGCTCGATCTATCCGAGGTTTTCCAGCGAGCCTTGCGGTCGGGGGAATTCGTGCCCTTGCAGGATGAGATCAGTTACGTCGAAGCCTATCTGGCCCTGGAGAAAGCACGCCTCGAGGAGCGGTTACAGATCGTGTGGGTCATTCCGGATGACCTGCCGCTGGATCAGCCGGTGCCCACGCTGATCCTTCAGCCCATCGTGGAGAACGCCGTGGTCCACGGTGTATCCAAGCAACCGGAGGGCGGCACGGTGCGCATCACCATCGAGCCGACGAACGGCGAGTTGCTGCTCCACGTCGAGGACGACGGGCCGGGCATCCCACCGGAGCGGCTGACCGAGACACTGGAGCCCGCCGCATCCGCTCAGGGGAAGAACGCCTCCATCGGGCTGCGCAACGTGGACGGACGCCTGAACGCGCTCTACGGCCCCGACCATCGCCTGACGGTAAACTCAAAGCTCGGCGAAGGCACACGGGTGGAAATCAGGATTCCGAAAAAAGCATGACGAATGACGAATGACGAATGACAAACGGAGGTCACCATGCACATTTTGATCGTTGACGATGAGCGCCCGGCGCGGAGTGAGTTGCGTTACATCCTGGAGAAGCTGGCGCCGAAGGCCGTCTTCCACGAGGCCACGAACGGCCAGGAGGCGCTGGATCAGTTCACGCGCGAGCCCATCGACGTGGCCTTTCTCGACATCAATATGCCCGGCATGGACGGCCTGGAAGTGGCGGCGACGATCCTGGAGCGGCCCGAGCCGCCGCTGATCGTCTTCGCTACCGCCTACGATGAGCACGCCCTGCGGGCCTTCGAGCTGGCGACGCTGGACTACGTGGTGAAGCCCTTCGACGAGCGGCGGCTGGAGCGGACGGTCGAGCGCATACGACAGGCCCTGGACAAGCGGGCAGTGCTGGCCCAGCGTCAAGCGGCGCTGCGCGATTATCTGCGGCGCGCGCTCCCAAGCGGCGGGCTGGCTAAGCTCTGGGGCGAGCGCGAGAACGAGAACCGCTTGCTGGTCGATTACGCCGATATACTCTGGATCGTGGCGGAGGACAAGAAGGTCTATATGCACACCGCCAGCGGCGACAAGCTGCTGGTCCATCACACGCTCAAGGAGCTGGAGCCGCGCCTGAAACCGCACAACTTCGCCCGCGTGCATCGAGGCTACATCGTCAACCTGGATCACGTGGCCGAGGTGGTGCCCTGGTTCTCCGGCACTTACCTCATTCGTATGGACGACGAGGAGCGCTCGGAGATACCGATGTCGCGGCGGTATGGCGCACAACTGAAGGAAGAGACGGGATGGTAGCACCGGCCTGAAGAGCCGGTGCTGGATCGCTTCACGAGGCCCAGCACCGCCTGTTCCACGGCGGTGCCATAACCAAGGTTAAAGGAGATGAAAGTGAACGGTAGAAAAAGATTGCTCGCTGTACTGCTCGCCGGTGCGCTGCTGACCGGCCTGATTAGCCCCGCACTTCCCAGCGCCGCGCGGACCACCGGCGCCATTCTGACCGAGTGGACGCTCGAAGGCCGGGTCTACGAGGGGGAAGTCGGCGATGAGAGCGCTCCGCTGGAGGGAGTCACCGTCTCCGTCTATGGCGCCAACGCGACTTATCCTGAAAG
>CAZANJ010000476.1:0-2839 GCA_964486415.1 uncultured Anaerolineales bacterium | reverse complement strand
TCGTTCAAAAATCGGGGGTTGCAAACCCCCTCTGAGCAGGGTCTGAGCAGTTACGAGCCATTAAAATAAGGAGTTTTCCACTTGAGAATTCGGAAGTCTATCACTGAATACCTCGGAGGTAAGACTAACTCGCCATAGCGTTAAAATTCGCTGTACAATGGACCTCTTGAGACTTCCGAATTCTGATGGCAGCTTACTGGAAAACTCCAGTTAAAATAAGGAGATGTGAAAGTGAAACTCAGATTACAGTCCATGGGCATGTTTCAGGAGCGGGGCATTCTGGAGGAATCGGGCTCGTCTCCGCAAGAAAAGGTACACACCCACTCCTTGGACCTGATCGAGCAGTGCGGGATAAGGTTCCATTCCGATGATGTGCAGGAAATTTGGCGTGAGTTCGGGGCGGAGGTCGTCGGCGACGTCGTCAAGATTCCGGGCCAACTCATCGAGTCGGCCCTGGAGAAAGCGCCTGGTTCATTCACTCTGTGCGCACGCGATCCCGCCTTCGATCTCGAACTGGACGGCGAGCATACCTATTATTCCCAGGATGGGTGCGCGGCCTTGACCAGGGATTTTGAGACCGGCGAGCGCCGGGGCTCCCGCAAAGAGGACATCGAGAGGATGGCCTTGATATCCGATTCGCTAGACGCTGTCGATATCATCACCCCCACGGTCAGCGCCCAGGATATGCCCAGCTCCGGAATGGCGGCCCACGAACTGGAGGCCTGTTTTTCCAACACCGGCAAGCACATCGTCACCGAGTCGGTCACCAGCGCCAGGGAGGCTCAGGCGCAGATCGAACTGGCGGCTGCGGTGGCGGGAGGCAAGGATACGCTGCGAGAGCGTCCCATCTTCAGCAACTTCGTCTGCACCATCTCACCGCTCACCCAGGATGCGGGAGGCATCGAGGCGGCTTTGGAGTTCGCCAAGGCCGGCGTGCCGGTGGGCATATATCCCATGGCGACCTCCGGTGTGACCGCGCCAGTGACCCTGGCCGGCACGCTGCTGGTACTCAACGCTGAGGTCATCAGCGCCCTGGCCTTGATCCAGCTCGTGGAGCCGGGAGCCAAAGTGCTATACTCCGGCGGCCCAGCCACATTGGATATGAGAACTGGGGCCTACACGGCCAGCTCACCGGAGGCGCTCTGGCTGAGGATGATGGTCGCGGAGATGGCCGGATTCTATGGGCTGCCCTCCATCGTGGGCGCCGGTGCCACCAGCGCCAAGATGCCGGGTGCGCAGGCGGCCTGGGAAAATGCACTTTCCTATCTTCTGCCCTCCATGTCCGGTGCCGGCTTCCTCTTCGGGATGGGGTTGCTGGATGGCTCCAACTTGCTCACTTACGAGCAGATCCTGCTCGATGCCGAGATCGGCGCCATGGTGCGGCGAGTTCTGGGCGGCGTGGACTTCAGCGATGAGGCATTCGCGGTCGATCTGATCAAGGAACTCGGCCCCGGCGGAGTCTACCTGGATCAACTCCACACGGTCGAGAATATGCGGGAAGCGCTGTCGCTGCCCCTGTTGAGCGACCGGGATAGCTTCGAGGAATGGTACAATAAGGGTAAGCCCAGCCGCGTCGATGTGGCCCGCCAGAAAGTGCGGCGGATTCTAGAAGAGCATCAGCCCTTGCCCTTGCCGGATGGCGTGAAGCAGGAAGTGGAAGAGATCGTAGCGGCCTATTCGAGCGAGTGATGAGAATTGAAGTAGACTGCGAGCGCATTCGGCGCAACGCCGCCACCTTGGCCGAGATTTGCGACTCACAGGGCGTCGAGCTCGTGGGGGTGACCAAGTCCTGCTGCGGACATCCCCACGTGGCTCAGGCTATGCTGGCGGGCGGAGTGAAAACGCTGGCCGATTCGCGCATGAGAAACGTGCGGCGGCTGCGCGAGGCGGGCATTGAGGCGGATATTATGCTGTTGCGCCTGCCCCGTCTCAGCGAGGTCGATGACGTGGTCAGGCTTACGCAGATCAGCCTCAACTCCGAGCTGGAGACGGTGCGGGCTCTATCCCGCGCCGCCGATGCGCACGGCTTGATCCACCAGGTGATTCTCATGATAGAAATGGGAGACCGTCGGGAGGGCGTGATGCCCGAAAGCGCTCTGGACACAGTGCGAGCGATGCGCGCGCTGCCCGGCATAGACGTGGCTGGGATCGGCACCAACCTGGTCTGCATCGGTGGCGTGTTGCCCACGCTGCAGAATACGCAGGCCCTGGTCGATCTGGCCGAGTCCATCGAGCGAGCTCTGGGCATGCGCTTCCGGGTAATCTCCGGTGGAAACACTTACAATCTGGATTTTGTGCTGCGCGGCGAGATGCCCCCGCGCGTCAATCAGCTCCGCGTCGGCGAGGGCATTCTCCTGGGGGTCAACAGCGTGACCAAGAATCCGCTCCCTTGCCCCCATCAGGACGCCTTCAACGTAATAGCGGAGGTGATTGAGGTCAAGACCAAGCCCTCTCTGCCAGAAGGTCCTCTCGCGCCCAATGCCTTTGGGAGGAAGCCGGAATGGGAGGATCTGGGGTTGCGGCGACGGGCCATCCTGGCCCTTGGCGAGCAGGATATGCGCATCGACGCTCTGCGTCCCAGGCGAGCGGGCGTGACCATCATCGGCGCCAGCTCGGATCACTTGGTCGTGGATGTGACCGATGCTTACCCCGCTGTTCACCTGGGGGATGAACTGGCTTTTGACCCCCTCTATCCGGCGGTGGCCACCGGTATGGCTAGCGTTGGCATACCAAAAGTCGTCCACCCGATTTCCTCCTGTGGTTTAGAATCCGAATCAACTTGACATCTGTCCACTAACAAGCTAGACTCAATCACGCTTTGATTGTTTTGTAGGAACTT
>CAZANJ010000475.1:0-2843 GCA_964486415.1 uncultured Anaerolineales bacterium | reverse complement strand
TGATGGAATTGTTATCTGAAGGGAAAGGGTAGACATTGTGACTGCTGTTGAGACCTTGTTATCGAGCATAAAGACTGACGCACCGGTGCATCAAGTGGCTGTGGGCGCTTTTTGGAGCGCGGTGGTGTTGGGCGCCGGTCCAGGGCGTTGTGGGATAGCCTCGACGCTGCGGGGTGAGCACCATCACGAAGGCTACCCTGTCCCGCAGGCCGGTCGATTGTTGGAAGCCAGCGGGCTGGAACTGGCGAGTTGGCTGCGTTCATCCAGTATCTTGAAGGCCAGCATAGGAATGGCGGCCTTCAACGCTCTGTTGGACGTGGACCAATCGACCTGTGTCGAACTAAACGCGGCGGATGTGATCGTGGAGCGTGGACGGGGGCGCAAGGTCGCCATCGTGGGCCATTTTCCCTTCATCGAGCGGGTGCGTCGAGTGGCAGAGGAGTGCTGGGTGCTTGAGCTCCATCCGCGCCCCGGCGACCTCCCCGCCGAGCGGGCGGATGAGATTTTGCCCCAGGCGGACGTGGTCGCCCTGACCGGCACCTCTTTGATCAACCATACCTTTGAAGAGCTGATCGGCCTATGCTCCCCTGAAGCTTTCGTCATCTTGCTCGGCGGCAGCGCGCCTCTCTCGCCGCTCCTTTTTGATTACGGTGTGGACGTCGTCTCTGGAACTGTGGTGGTGGACGCGCAGGCCACGCTGCGTGCTGTGAGCCAGGGGGCTACCTTTCGCCAGATACCGGGCAAGCGCCTGCTGACAATGATGGCATAGAAGACGGAGGGATCGTGAGGGAACCCTTGCACAAAGTTATAGGCATCGTCGGATACAAAAATAGTGGAAAAACTACCCTGACGCGCGCTCTGGGCCAGGATTTGACCGCACGCGGCCATAAAGTCGCTGTGATCAAGCATTCATCCCATAGCCTGGATGTTCAGGGCAAAGATACCGCTATGTTGGGAGAGCTGTCGGGGCAGGTGGGGTTTATCTCGCCGCGAGAATCGGCTGTTATCTGGAAAAAATCCTTGAGTCTGGAGAATATAATTCCATACCTGGAGGCCGATTTCGTCCTCGTGGAGGGCTTCAAGGACCAGAGAACCTTTCCCAAGATCGCTTGCCTGCGCGGACAGCCGGATGATCGGAATCTGTTCGATGGATTGATCATCTGTGCGGTTGGACCGACTGGCGCTGTGGAGGGAATGGACGTTTCCTTGTTCCATCGGGATGACGTGGCGCCCATCGCTGACCTGGTCGAGGAAAGGGCCTTCAAACTGCCCAAGCTGGATTGTGGCGGCTGTGGCCATGAGCGCTGCTATGATTTGGCCCGCGAGATCGTCGCCGGAAAGCGCAGCGTGGGGGATTGTGTATCTTTGCATCCCGACACGAAGGTCTCAATAGATGGCGCCCCTTTGGCGCTGAATCCCTTCATTGCCGGGATCGTGCGCGACACTATCTTGGGCTTGCTCTCCTCGTTCAAGGGATTCAAACCGGGAAAGATCGAGATCAGCCTGGGGTAACTTGGGTAGCTTTGAGTAATTTGTGAGGCTTTTTATGGGAATGAGCACATACGCGATGCGTTTGCGCGAATGCATGGGCCACGACCGGCTGCTGGTGCCGTCGGCGGTGGCTTGCATTCGAGACGATGAGGGCCGTATCTTGCTGCTGCGCCGCAGCGATGGCGATGACCTTTGGGGATTCCCCGGCGGCGCGATGGAGCCCGGCGAGCGGGCCGCCGATGCCGTCGTGCGCGAGGTGCAAGAGGAGATCGGCCTGGAGGTGGAACCGCTGGCCTTGATCGGCGTCTACTCCGCTCCAGAATTCGCCTTCGCCTATCCGAACGGGGATGAGGTGCAGCCGGTGACCGTTTTCTTCGAGTGCGAAGTCATAGGCGGCGAGTTGCGCCCGGATCAGGAGGAAGTGCTGGGGGCGTGCTACTTCGGCCCCGCTGACGAACTACCGCTGCTGCGCCCGTGCTGCGTCGCGAAGGCCCGTGATGCCTTTGCATTCGACGGGCAAGCATACTTTCGCTGAAACTGTCGGTCTGGTAAAAATAGCGGAGCGATTATGAGCGTGAACGAGTTGAATCCAAGTTTAAATCCTGTCAAGGCCTTTTCGGTTCTGGCTTGTCCAGGTTAGGTTGCATGATGTGAGGTATCTACTCAGCCCGCTCAAGCTGGGTTTGTAACCCAGCGTCTTTTGAGAGTTTTTGAGCAACTTGATCGAAGAAAAGGATTATGCTCGTTCAAAAATCGGGGGTTGCAAACCCCCTCTGAGCAGGGTCTGAGCAGTTACGATGTGAGTAGGTTCAAGCGAAAGGAGGTGACAATCGTGTCAGACAGACAGACGGTATGGATCGATGTTGAACGTTGCACCGCTTGTGGCGCTTGCGTCGAGGCCTGTCCGACCGGGGCCATCGCGCTGGTGAACGGCAAGGCGCAGGTCGATGAGGCGCTCTGTCGGGGATGTGAGGTCTGCATCGACGCCTGCCCGGAGGGTGCCATCCAACCCGTTCTTCAGGGTGAACTGGTACCTACACAGGAGCGATCGGCGCCGGTCATGCGTCAGCCTGCGCCGCTGGCGGAGACGGCGGGTGTGGCAGTCGCCGCTGCCGGTCTGGGACTTCTAGCGCGGGCGGCCGGGGCGCTGGCGCGGACAGTGGGACGCTGGTTGGCTTCGAGGCCGGAGCCGACGGATATCTCGGCCCGGCAAAGCGGTCCGGCTGCTGGAGTATCGGCTCCGCCGAGCAACGGTCGCCGCAGCGGACGCGGGCGCAGATTGCGCGGGCGCAGATTGCGCGGGCGCAGATTGCGCGGGCGCAGATCACGCCGTCGCAGGCGGAGACGCTGAG
>CAZANJ010000474.1:0-2849 GCA_964486415.1 uncultured Anaerolineales bacterium | reverse complement strand
GTGACCACCGTTTGCCATTGCAGGCGAACGAGGACGGCCGAATCGCCGTTTTGCAGGGTGTAAGGACAGCGCTCGATCTCCACCTGTTCTTCCTCCAGACAGGCGACCAACTGCGTGTCGACCGGTTCCTCAGAGCGCCACCCGGCCGGCGGGCGATAATTATGGCTGGAAATCCAGTTGCCCAATCCGCTCTTTTCGACGTACATCACGGGATGTAGGCCGGAAGCCTGGGCGTAAGCGGCCGCCTCCGACACGCTGGCGCCATCGCCCACACAGACGCCCTCCAAGGCCCGCTTTGTTTCATGCCGAGACTGGGATGTGGCCTGTCGCGCCACCGCATAGGCGCCGAAAATGAGACCTCCTGCCAACAGGACGGCTGCGGCGGCGATGACCTTTATGCGCCTGTTTCTCATTTCCCTGGTGCCCGCCGGGCGAGCGGGCGGGGATTGGGGCGAGTGCTTCGATATTTCGGTTTTGAGGGTCTGCCCCAACTGGACGATACCCTCCAGGCCGGCGATTTTGATCCGCTGACCGTCGGCGCGGTAGACGACATATTCCCAGCGCCGAGGGCCCGGCCTGATCGTGTCCGTGGTGCGGTGATAGACGCGGGTGATGGACTCGCGCACTTCCACCGCCTCGTCCCAGCGGCAAGCCAGGCTCTTGCGCCAATCGCTGGAGACGAAGCCATCGGCGTATACAGCTACCCGCAAGCTGGTGTGATAGCGATGATAGACGAAGAAAAAGACGGCCAACAGTAGCATAAACAGCCCCAGCGAGGCGTTGATGAAGATGGCGTCCTTCCTGAAACTATCACTCAAGACAGTACTCTGGGATCGGGCTTTGCCGAGCGCGATGGAGAAGAGAAGTAGGCTGAGTAGCACAGAAATTATTCCTGCACCCAGGAGAATCCTGGCCGTCAGCCGGTTGGCCTTGTACTCAGCCTGTAGTGCGCCGAGTTGAGATGTTTCCGGTGTGGATGATCGAGCCATAGAACTTCCCCTTATCTCAAAAAGCCCAAGCATCCCTTCTTCTCCCGAAGCGTGGCATTCGGGAAAGTCCGCTGGATTTTGTCCTCCGCCTGGACGTCAAGTCTCTTCAGATCCAGATTGACGGTTTGGCCGGAGCTGGTCTGCACGCTATCGATTGCCAGGCGCGGCTGACCGGCGAATTTCTCTCGCCTGATGAAAACCGCTTTGACCTCATCGTTGGGAATGATGCGAGTGGCCGCGGGCGACCCGGATTTTTCTGAGATGATGCGCCGGTCCGTGATCCCGACCTTACGCTCAGTGGCGCGGGCTGTGCCTCCAACCTGTTGCCCGCCCGCGCTGAAGCTGGTCGAACTGCTTTTTCTGGATGTGACCGGTCCAAAGACCATTTTTTCGTCCTCTTCCAGTTGGGTGAAGTAGAATTCGCTCATTTTTCCTCCTCTCTTGAGATTGAGATTGTGCCTTACCACTACAACGAGACTTCAGCAATAGTTGACCCTACGATAGTCATCCTGAGCCTGTCGAAGGATGACGACTTTGTGCTGTTCTGCTCGCGCCGGATAGTCATATCCGGCGGTTAAGACGGGATCTGGCGATCCCTTAAGAGCAACAACACCCAAGAGGGAAACTACCGAGATTGGGGTTGTCCTTCTATCCATCGGCAGGTATGTACGCCGCTCCAGAAAATGTATAAGTCATCACCTCCGTGAATTCGACCGGCTGGTCATCGACGAGTTTCGTGCCGCTGTCGGTGACGCAGGCTTCATCATAAATGGGGTTGCACCCCCGGATGAAATCAACCGTCGCTTTATGCTCATAGCAAAGCTGCTGCTCAAAGCAGGCATCGCTGAGCCTGTTACTTTCGAAAGTCGTCAGGGAGAGAACTTGCTTGAACTCTCCGTCCACATCGGTAACATAGGTGGCGGTTGAAACGAGATGCCCCTGCCCCTGATAACCGCCGCTGAAGACAAGGCCGTCCTTATCCGGCCCGAAGGAAATGACCTCAGCCGTAGGCGAGTTATTGAGAGGGGTGGATAATTCGGCTGCGACCTGGTTCAGGTTGTCTAGCTGCCAGGCGCCATCGCGTAGAACGAACAGGGCAGCATCAACGTGGAGCGGACAGGAAGTGCAATGATCGACGAGCATATTGTCGGTGAGAACGAGGCGTTTGTCACGGCCCTCCTGCCGAAAAGGGGCGGATAGTATGACCTTATACGCGCCGGTGTCTTCATCTGGATAGATCAATTCAAGCGCATTGGCATCGCTCGGCGGTTCAGAGGGAGGCAGCGGTGACGGAGTTGGAGACGGGGAAACTGTAGCCGTTGGGGGTGGAGGAGAGGGCGTATCATTCGCCAACTCGACCGCGCTCGGTACGAGTTCTGGGGTGGAGGTGGGGGGGATCGTGGCTATCAGCAAGGTCGCCACAGGCATCTTTGTCGGCGGCGATATGGTAGTTTCAGCGGCAGCACAGGCCGCAACTAAAAGCCCCACAATGATCAAGGCCATCGAGTCGCTCGCTCGGATCATAGCTGCTGAACCCTTTGGATGGCGCGGACGATTTCGTCCTCGAAACCCTTGCCGCGCTGTGATCCGCTCTCGGCCAGACGCTGGGATACACATCTCCTGAGCTCATCCCCCTCCAGCGGTCGGAGCTCCGCCAGACACTGATCGCAGATCGAAAACTCCGGAAGGATCAGGTCCGCGCAGAAGCGTGTAAAATGGCGCTGGCAAATAAGGCAGTCAAACTCCCTCGGTGCCATCCCTATGCCCAGGCTCACCACAATTCACCTCCATTCTGTTGTGATTACAGTCGGTATCACGGTGTATGGAAACTTCGTCGCAGCAGGAACAAAAGTGGGCGAT
>CAZANJ010000473.1:0-2853 GCA_964486415.1 uncultured Anaerolineales bacterium | reverse complement strand
AACCGCTCCAGCGCCTCCTCGATCTGCTCGTAGGCGGTGGCGTAGGAGCAGCGCACGAAGCGCTTGCCCGCCTCGCCGAAGGCACTGCCGGGCACCACGGCCACCCGCTCCTCGTGCAGCAGCTTCTCGGCGAACTCGTAATCATCCATCCCCGTGATCTCAATCGAGGGGAAGGCGTAGAAAGCGCCCTGTGGCTCGAAGCAGTCCAGCCCGACGTTGTTCAGCCCATCGACGATCAGGCGGCGGCGGCGGTCATATTCGCTCACCATCTCCTGCACGAAGGGCTCGCCTTCGCGCAGCGCTGCCAGCGCCGCGTACTGCGAGACGGTCGGGGCGCACATAATAGTGTACTGATGCACCTTGCGCAACTGGCCCAGAATCTCGGCCGGGGCGGCGATGAACCCGATGCGCCAGCCGGTCATAGCGTAGGCTTTGGAGAAGCCCTGCAACAAAATAGTGCGGCTGTACATCCCCGGCAGGCTGGGGAAGCAGACGTGCTCGGTGCCGTAGACCAGCCGGTCGTAGATTTCATCGGAGATGACCAGCAGGTCATGTTGCTTGGCGATGGCCGCGATCTCGTTGAGCCGCTCGCGACTCATTACCGCGCCGGTGGGATTGTTGGGATAGCCGATCAGGAGCGCCTTGGTGCGCGGCGTGATGGCCCCTTTGATCTCCTCGCCGGTGACCTGGAAATTATTCTCCACCTTGGTGGGGATGATGACCGGTTCGCCGCCCGCGAAGGTCACCTCCGGCGCGTAGGAGACGAAGCAGGGCTCGGGGACGATGACCTCGTCGCCGGGGTCCAGCGTGCCCGCCAGCGCCAGATAGAGCGCCTCGGAGACGCCGACGGTGACCAGAATCTCGCTGGCCGGATTGTAGGTCTGGCCATACATCTGATCCAAATGATCGGCGATGGCGCGGCGCAGCTCCATCAGGCCGGAGTTGGACGAGTAGTGAGTCTCGCCCTGTTCCAGCGATTTGATGCCGGCCTGCACGATGGGCTCTGGCGTGTCGAAGTCGGGCTCGCCGATGCCCAGGCTGATGACGTTCTCCATCGTGGCGGCGATATCGAAAAAGCGACGAATGCCCGAAGGCGGTACGTTGGTGATGCGTTCTGAGACAAGATTGCTGACGCGATGCATTGGAACCTCCGTATTGCGTGAAAAGTGAAACGTAAAACGTAAAACGTAAAACGTAATGAGACAGATGCTCAAGGTGTTGACGGGGAAGAGGCTTGTCGTTCCGGCGTTGTCGTTGGGATATTAGCGAGTTGCATTACCATCCGCAGTGCCTCGTTTACCGCTTCTGCATTTGGAAAGGCGCTTGCCACGTCCGGTGCGAGCAGTACTAAATTGGTGCCCTCGTCGTAACGCTTCGCGTATTTGCCCTTTACCCCGTCCTTGAATAGTTCTGTTAGGTCGTATTCGGGACGAAGTTCGTCATCATTTCCAACTTCTCTCTTCACACTGTAATCTCTCCTTGCGGGTCAGCTTCCGCGCGCTAATGATGCAGATACACTCCTCACGATCAGTGTGTGCAACCATCAGTAATCTCGCTCGCACCGACCAACCAACAGAGATATAACGGTATTCGTCTCTAGAATGGTCAGGGTCAAAGGTTGTTATGCTCTGTGTATCGCGGAATACTGTAGTAGCTTCTTCGAACGATACTCCATGCTTCTTGAGATTCTTGGCGGCTTTGTCTGGATCCCATTCAAATTTAATGCCCATTGGCCTTTCATTCCGCGAAAACCAACTCGGGGCGTTCGTTCCACATCAGCTCCGCGATGCCCCGGAACTGGCTGTCGACGACCAGCGGGAACAGCACGATGCTCTCGGCGGTGCCGTCCGCCTTGATTTCGTGGTAGCGCGTGGGCGTCAAGTCCCCGGCGCGGTGGCGGGCGTATAGCTCCCGAATCTGGGCCTGTGATTCAGCGTTGTGACAATCGAGCAGGTCGGTGCCGATCAAGTCGGCGCCGCCCCTGTCGCCGTAGTGCTCAATGGCGAGGTCGTTCATGTGGACGATGCGGTAGTTCTCGTCGGCGATGGTGATCACCGCCCGCAGGCCGTCGAAGAGTGTACCCAGCTCCTTGTTTCCCAGCATTGTGAGTTATTCGTCCTTCCTGTGGGTCAGCATCCAGGCGCCCGCGCCGATGGCGGCTGCTAACGCGGCGAGGCTGATGGCGGCGGTGGTGACGGTCCTGGGCTCCATGCCCGGCATAACCGCGCCGCGCAGCCCGGCCTCGGCCCCGTACTCGCTGAACATTTTGCCCCATTTGGTCTCCAGCGCCTCCTCCACCCGCTTCCGGCCCACGAAGGGGTACCAGTAGACGTTGTGGTAGAAGTTGCTGGCGAAGTAGGACCAGGGCACCAGCGGCGAGCGCAGCAGCAGCCCCTCCAGCGGGTGCAGCCAGCCGTGATAGATCGCGTGCTGACCGCGGCTGGCGAAGGTATCCTCCTGCACGAAGTCCCAATCCTGGGCCATCACCCAATCCGGGTCCTCGCCCACGATCTCAATCTGCTCCGGGTCGCCCACGCCGAGGCCCTTCTCGTGCGCGATGCGGATGAAGGGAATCTCGAGCGGGTCGAAGCCCTGCAAATGGGCCGACATAGCGTCAATCGCCACCTGATCGGCCGAGGCGAGGATGACGTCCTTCTCGTGCACGCGCATAGCGCGCGGCCCGGGCCCATCGCCGGCGAACGTGCCGTCCATCACCGCGAAGAGGCCGGGGTGGATGTCCTGCTGGATCATCAGCAGATCCACCAGCGTCTGGTGAATGACGCCGTGTGTCCAGTGGCGCTTGCGGCCCAGCAGGCCGCCGAAGGCGTTCTTCATCGCGCCGGTGATGGTGGT
>CAZANJ010000472.1:0-2860 GCA_964486415.1 uncultured Anaerolineales bacterium | reverse complement strand
AGGATGATTTCGAGCGGGTTTTCCGGTGCCAAAGCCGCAAAAGTCATCCTGAGCCTGTCGAAGGACGACTTTTGCTAGTGTCGAAATGGGGGGATTATTTTTCTGGAATCCCCTTACTGTGCTACCACACGCGGCAGACCAGGCCCTTCAAATAGTCTCCCTCTGGGAAGGTCAGCGCCACGGGATGATCGGCTCCTTGGGATAAACGCTCGATGATCTGAGCTCGGCGCTCCGTATCTGCCACGGCGCCGAAGACGATCTTCTGGAAAAGGTCGGCATCGACCGCGCCGGAGCAGGAGTATGTGAATAGCACCCCGCCTGCTCGCAGTAGCTGAAACGCCAGCAGGTTGATGTCCTTATAAGCCCGTGATGCGTTTTGTACGTCGCGACGGCTATGGGCGAACTTGGGCGGATCGAGCACTATCACGTCAAAGCGGCGGCCCTCCGCTCGATAGCCGCGCAACACGTTGAAGACGTTCCCCTCGACGTACTTGAAGCGGCCTTCCCGTCCCAGCAGTGATGGGTTGCGCACTTGGCTGACCGAACCAGCCCTGTTGAGCGCTAGATTGCGCCGCGCTAACTCTAGCGCTGGCGCGGAGCTGTCGACCAGCATAACCTGCGCAGCCCCCGCTGCGTAGACGGCGAAACCGCCGGTGTAAGCGAACGCATCGAGCACTTCTGCATCTTTGCAAAAAGCGGACAGTCGTGCTCTGTTCTCTCGTTGGTCAAGGTAGAAGCCGGTCTTGTGGCCCTCGCGCACATCCACCAGAAAGCGATATCCGTTTTCCTCCACCTCGATCAGTTCCGGTGGCTCCGTGCCCCAGAGCAGGCCCGTGCGCTGTGCTAGACCTTCTTTCTCGCGCACATCCACGTCGGAGCGCTCATAAATGCCCTTGGGCGCGAGTAGGTCCGCCAGCGCTTCCACGATCAAGTCGCGCTGGCGGTCCATCCCCAGCGTGAGGAACTGTGTCACCAGCCAGTCGCCATAGCGGTCTACGATCAGCCCCGGCAAATAGTCCGATTCGGCGTGCGCCAGTCGGTAGGCTGTGGTGGTAGGATCTTCGCTCAGCCCGCGTCGCCCGGCGATGGCCCGCTCCAGTCGACGGCGCCAGAAGTCAGCGTCGATGGCCTCATCCTCGCGCCAGGTGAGCAGCCGCACGCGGATCTGCGATTGGCGATTGATATAGCCCCGCGCCAGCCAGTTGTTGCCCGCGTCGCGCACTTCAACGATGTCGCCGTCGACGGGATGGCCCTCAAGTCGCTGAATTGCCCCGGAGAAAATCCAAGGATGGCGCCGCAGCACGGGCTTGGCGCGGCCTTTCTTCAAAATAACTTTACTCATAACTCCTCGTTCATCATCGCTCGCAGTCGCTCCTCGTCGATAATGGGCGTCTCCAGTTTCTGAGCTTTGTTGTATTTGCTGCCACCTGGCGATTCGCCCACCACTAGGTAATCGGTGTTGCCGCTGACGCTGCCGGTCACCTTGCCCCCATGCTCCTCGATCAGCGCGGTGAACTCCTTGCGCGGGCGGGAGAGCGTGCCGGTGATTACGAAGGTCATTCCTTCCAGCGATCCGCTTTGCTCTTCGACCAGTTCCTCTTGTTCCAGCTTGACCCCGGCCCGGCGCAGCTTCTCGATAAAAGCGCGGTTATGCTCGTGCTGGAACCATGTGACGATGGCATCCGCAGTGCGCGGTCCCATCCCTTCGATCTCCTCTAGCTCATCTCGGCTTGCTGACTTTAGTTCATCGATGGAGCGATAGTGGCGGGTCAGCGTCTGGGCCACGATCCAGCCCACCCCCTGAATGCCCAATGCGGCGATGACCTGTTCCAAGGGGCGCTCTTTGGTCCCATCTATGGCCTCCAGTAGATTATCGGTGCTCTTCTCGGCGAAGCCCTCCAGCGCCAGCAGATCATCATGCTCCAGATAGTAGAGGTCGGCCGGATTGCGCACCAACCCGCGCTCTACAAGCAGCTCGACCGTCTTCTCGCCCAGCCCATCGATGTCCATCATCGCAGCGAAATGCTCCACGCGCCGCACGCGCTGCTCTGGACAATCAATGTTTATGCAATAGACTGCCACTTCATCCTCGCGCGAGACCACTGGCTCGCCGCAAGAGGGGCAGAACTTCGGCGCCTCGAATACTTTGAGACGTTGTTCATCATCCTCGCGCGCCTCGACCACCGGGCCGACCACGTAGGGTATCACGTCGCCCGCGCGACGCACGATTACCTGGTCGCCGATGCGGATGTCTTTACGTTGCAAGTCCTCGAAGTTGTGGAGTGTGGCTCTCTGGATGGTGACGCCGCCTATCGCCACCGGCTCCAGCACAGCATAGGGCACCAGTGCTCCGGTGCGCCCCACGTTGACACCGATGTCGAGCAGCCGCGTTGTCGCCTCCCGTCCGGGGAACTTGAAGGCTACTGCGCCGCGCGGGGCCCGACCGACCACGCCCATCGCCTTCTGGGTCGCCAGATCATCCACCTTTATGACCAGCCCGTCGACCTCGTAAGGCACTGTGTCCCGCCGTTCGATCCAATCCTCGCAGTAAACCACTACATCGTCCAGCGCCTCAAAGTGCTTCACGTACTCCGAGATGCGGAAGCCCAAATCTTGCAGATAATCCAGCGTCTCCCACTGTGTGGCTGGCACAGAACCTTCGGCCTCAACGATGGAATAGGCCAGCAGCGTCAGCGGTCGCTCGGCGGTAATGCGCGGATCAAGCTGGCGCAGGCTTCCAGCCGCTGCGTTGCGTGGGTTGGCGAAGGGTTTTTCATCGGCCTCAACTTGTCGCTGATTCAATTTCTCGAAGTCATCGATCAGCATAATCGCCTCGCCGCGCACGACCAGGCGGCGAGGC
>CAZANJ010000471.1:0-2866 GCA_964486415.1 uncultured Anaerolineales bacterium | reverse complement strand
CGTCAAATCAGCAAAAGCCCCCGCCCGAATCCAGGCAGGGGCTTGGAGGGTGATTAAGGTGTAGCTTACACCCAGCCGCGTAGCTTGCAGGCCTTTGCTACTCGGTCCACTGCCACGATGTAGGCGCCCATACGGTTGTCGATGCTGTACTCTTGCGCTGTCTCATACACGGCTTGGAAAGCGGTGGTCATCTTCTTGTCCAGGCTTTTGTTGACGTCCTCCACCTCCCAGTAATAGCCATAGGCATTCTGTACTTGCTCGAAGTAGGAGACGGTCACGCCACCAGCGTTGCAGAGGAAGTCGGGGATGACGTAGATGCCCTTCTCGAACAGCACCTCGTCCGCCTCGGGTGTGGTGGGGCCGTTGGCGCCCTCCGCTATAACTTTGACCTGCGGTGAGATCTGTCCAACTGTCTGGCCGGTGATGACGTTCTCGATGGCGGCCGGGATAAGCACGTCCACGTCCATCTTGAGCCAGGCATCGCCATCTAGCACTTCATATCCGGCATCCTGAGCGGCCTCCTTGTCGATGGTTCCTAGCTCATCCGTGATGGAGCTGAGGAAGGCCGGGTCGATCCCGTCATCTTTCTTGTAAGTGTAGGCGGCGAGGTCGTTGTTATCCCAGCAGGAGACACAGAGCACTTTCCCGCTCAACATCTCGATGTAGTTTTCCGCTGCCGATTGGGCCACGTTGCCAAAGCCCTGAATCGCGGCTGTGGTCTCGCCTTCATCCCCCATATGTTTGAGCGCTTCGCGAATCGTCATCACCACGCCCAGGCCAGTCGCCGGGCCTCTTCCCGCCGACCCGCCCAACTCTAGCGGCTTACCCGTGATTACACCAGGAGCGTGATGGCCCACGATGGTCTCATACTCATCCACCATCCAGGACATCACCTGGGCATTGGTCGCGACATCTGGCGCTGGCACGTCCAGATCGGGGCCCAGGATGTCGGCCACTTTGCGGATGTAGCCACGGCTCAGTCTCTCTAGCTCCGATTCCGAAAGCTCCTTGGGGTTGCAAATGACGCCGCCTTTCCCGCCTCCCAGCGGCAAATCTGCCACCGCTGTCTTCCACGTCATCCAAGCGGCCAGGGCTCGCACAGTGTCGATTGTCTCCGCCGGGTGGAAGCGCAGACCGCCCTTTGTCGGCCCTCTGGCGCTGTTATACTGGACACGGAAGCCTTTGAAGACTTTGACAGTGCCGTCATCCATCTTCACCGGGATCGTGACGTGCAGTTCGCGCATAGGCCAGCGCAGTAACTCGTGTATTGCCGGATCCAGCCCCATAATCTCGGCGGCCTGACCTAGTTGTTGCTGAGCAATAGCGAAGGGATTCAGTTCTTCTGACATGCTTTTTTCCTCCATTTTATCTAATCTGCGGAAACGTTACCAAAAATTTAGGGCTAGCTTTGATTTTTCAATGCTAGCCCTTCCGTAGCCTATAATTGATCCTGTAGCAACTCTCGCGCCATCTGGGGGTTGGCCTGGCCTCGAGTGGCTTTCATCACTTGGCCTATAAGCCAGCCGATTACTTGTTTCTTCCCGCTGCGGTACTCCTCTACCTGTGCCGGGTTTTCGCTCAATACTTGCGCGACGATTTCATCCAGCTTCGCCGCATCGGAGATCTGGGCCAGCCCGCGCTCTTCCACAATCTCGCTGGCCTGCTTCCCACTGGCGATCATCTCCTCCAGCACATCCTTGCCCGTGCTGTGGTTGATGGTGTCATCCTCGACCATGCCGATCAGCTCGGCCAGCCCCTCCGGCGGCGGCATCTCCTCAATCGGTTTGTCGATCTCCTTCATCAGCCGGAAGAGCTCGCCCGTGACCCAGTTGGCGACCGCTTTGGGATCGATCTCATCGGCGCCCAGGATGGCCTCGTAGTAATCGGCCACCGCCTTGTCGGCGACCAGCACCTCGGCGTCGTAGTCGCTCAGACCATACTCGGCGGCGAAGCGGGCCCGTTTGGCGCGGGGCAGCTCCGGCAACTCCGCTCGCAGCCTCTCCACCCACTCGCGCTCGATCTCCAGCGGCGGTATGTCGGGCTCTGGGAAGTAGCGGTAATCGTGGGCTTGCTCCTTGCCCCGCTGCGGCACAGTGACGCCGGCGTCCGCGTCCCAGCCCATCGTCTGCTGCGTGATCGTGCCGCCGGCCTCCAGCGTCGCGATCTGCTGCTCAATCTCGTAGGTGATCGCGTCGAACATAGCGCGGAAGGAGTTGAGGTTCTTGACCTCGTGGCGGGCGCCCAGCTCCTCGCTGCCCACGGGGCGCACGCTGATGTTGGCCTCGAAGCGCATCTCGCCGCGCTCCATATTGCCCTCGTTGACGCCCACGTATATCAGAATCTCGCGCAGCGCCTCGCCGTAGGCCCGCGCCTCCTCGGCCGAGCGCATGTCGGGCTCGGAGACGATCTCCAGTAGCGGCACACCGGCCCGGTTGAGGTCCACCAGACTGGCCCCATCGACGTGGTAGAGCTTGCCCGCGTCCTCCTCCATGTGGGCGCGGTTGACGCGGATACGCCTGGGGCCGCCCTCATTCTCAGTTTCAATCTCAAGGTAGCCGTTTACCGCCAGCGGCAGGGCGTACTGGGATATCTGATACCCCTTGGGCAGATCGGGGTAGAAGTAGGACTTGCGGGCGAAGCGGTTGACGGGCGGGATGTCGCAGTTGAGCGCCAGCCCGGTCAGCGTCGCGATCTCGACGGCGCGGCGGTTAACCACCGGCAGCACGCCGGGCATGCCGGTGCAGACGGGGCAGACGAAGCTGTTCGGCTCCAGATCGCCGGTGTCCTCCACCACGGGGCAGGAGCAGAACATCTTGGTGCGGGTGTGGATTTGTGCGTGGACTTCCAGGCCGATGATGGGTTCGTA
>CAZANJ010000470.1:0-2869 GCA_964486415.1 uncultured Anaerolineales bacterium | reverse complement strand
GCTCATCGTTGCCAGGAATGCACTCTTGGCCCGCGATGCGGCTTCGGCCTTCTGCATGGCTCGCTCCAGCTCGGCGGTGCGCTGCTTGACCTGCTCTTCCAGTGTGTGACTGTAGCTCTCAATTTCACGGTATAGGCGGGCATTCTCTACCGAGACAGCGGCTTGTTTCCCCAAGGTAGTGAGCAGTCGCACTTCTTCGCGGGTGTAAGGAGCACCGGAAATTTTGCTTGCCAGGTTATGTATGCCCACCAGCCGTTCACCGACGATGAGGGGAATGCTCAGCTCGACCCCTTCCGGCAGAAGCGCTTGCAGAGATTCGACATCTTTGGCCTGGACAATGCTGGGCAGTCTTTGCGTCTTGTGGCGGCGGAGCAGAGGAGCACCTGATTGGCGCAGCTGTTTGACCAGAGGGTGATCCATAGGTAGACGAACGTCATCCTCATCATTGGTGCTGGTCAGGACCTGCCCTTCCGGATCGAGCACCCAAAGCGAGGCCCCGGCAATCTGGAGGCGGTGAGGCAACTCCTCAGTCAGCAGGGGATTGAGCCGTTCCAGGACGATGTTGGTCGCCAGCTTGCTGCTCATCTCCGGCAGCAAGCGGCGGTAGTTCAGCTTAGTGCGGTAGAAAGCGCGGTCGATGGTCGCCTGCACTCGACGTCGCAGTGGAGTGAAGGCCAAGGCGATAGTTAGCGTGGCGGCGAAGACGACCAGCGTCTCGTTGCCAGCGGGGGTAATGGCTTGTACCGCCAGCGTCAGCAAGCGCACCAGGATCAGGTAGAGGCCACCCAGCAAGGCGGTCAGCACGCCGTATACCAGGCTGCGATTGATGATCACTTCGATGTCGAACAGGCGGTAGCGCAGGATGGCCACGGCCAGGGAGAAGGGAAACACGGCGAGCATGAGCATCATCACTGGATGGGGTAGCCAGGCTTGCCCCGTCAGCGTGAGCGGCACGAGATACCCCAAGGTAGCGAGAACCGCGAGCATACCGGCGCTCCAGAGTATCCAGCGAATTTGAGCCTGGGTCACCGGGTCGCGGGCCTTGCGCGCCGAGGTGATGACCGCGACGATGGCTAGTCCCCCCTGAATCCCCGCCATTGCCAGCGAGACGTGGTTGCCCGTTCGCATCGCAGCGCTCCAAGTGGGAGAAAGCACCATCGCCACCGTTACAGTTGCTGGCATGAACAGATACAACATGAGGGGCATCGAGTGCGGGAAGCGCCTCAGCACCGGGTGGGTGATGGGGAAGAGCATAATAAAGTGGAGAACAGCGGCGAAGGCCAGGAAGTAGGTCCCATGTTCCAGTACGAAGTGGACCCAGAAAGGCCAGCGCCAGGGCAGCGTGGCATATTGGAAGTTGTAAGCATCTCCCCAGTATTGCAGCGCCGTGGAGATACAGAAGAGCATCAGCAGACGAGCGGGCAACTCTTCGCTTCGCTTCCAGAAGACAAATGTGCCGATGGACCAGAAAGCCAGAGC
Organism: uncultured Anaerolineales bacterium; assembly: GCA_964486415.1. Taxonomy (GTDB): domain Bacteria; phylum Chloroflexota; class Anaerolineae; order B4-G1; family B4-G1; genus CAZANJ01. The sequence continues at coordinate 1,390 of CAZANJ010000470.1, read as the reverse complement.
CACCACCAGTTGGTGCGCCCAGCGGGCCAGAACGGCCCGAAAGGAAACCGGGGCCAACTTGATTTGTAACGTCTTCGGCTGTCCGTCGCGCAGGATCTGGTATTCGACTACTCCTCCCTTGCGCCACTCGCTCCCCCGAGGCGCGCCGCTCAGCCATTCTGCGACATTGTGCCCACCAGCGCGGACGATTACATCGCCGACGCGTAGCCCATCCTCACGTTCCTCCAGCAGCCACTGGACGCGGAAACCCTCCGGCGTGAAGCTCTCCAGGTCACCGATAGCCCCATCGACCGGCAACCAGCGATAAAGCGCGAAGATACCTGCCGCGATCAGGAGGCTAAGGATCCAAACGCCATGCCAGAGCCAGTGAGTGGACTGAGAATTGAGAATCGAGAATCGAGAGCGTTTTGTCATTTGCCATTCATCATTCATCGTTCATCATTCATCTTCATCATTCATCGTTCATCATTCGCCGTTCCCACCACAGCCCGAATCGATACCCTCCCCAGGCTAACAGCGTGCCAGCGAGCAGGTCCGGCAAATTGTGCTGACCGGTGAAGAGGGTAGATAGCAAGACGATCACGGCAATGGTGATCCACAACCAGCGCTTCCGAGGAAACCAGCGTGACCAGAAGAGGGAGATTAGCACCGTGGTGTAAGTGTGACCGCTGGGAAAGGCATTATAGACACGATCCTGGCTGTAGATGAAACGCACCAAATCGGTCGCCCAGTTGTTTCCCTCCAGAACCGGGCGCTCGATGTAGGTGGGGTAGAAAATGTAGACGAGGTAGCTGAAAAATATCACCGAAAGCGTTCCCACGGCAAAGGCCCGGTAAAGAGTGTCCTCCATCTTCCAGGTAGCCCAGATGAAACTTGTCATCCACCAGACCAGGCTGAGCAAGTAAGGGACAGCCCAGACAGGCCAGAGGGGAATTGCAGAGTCCCAATGCGTATCCAGCACAACGCCGCCCTGCACATTTCGGTTGATGGGAAAGTACAAAAGTTGAGCGAGGAAGAGAACCACCAGCCAGCCTATGCGGGCACTCGGGCTCATCGCTGTGGAAGTGTGACTGCGTGATGATAAGGTCATAGTTTTCCTTTTACTGTTTGGGCTCTAGGATTTCGCGTGAGGCGAAGGTATAGACACCTTGTCCGACATCACACCTCTCGCAGATAGGCTTGCCGGGCGCTCAGCCCGCTTCGGCCCTAGCGGGGCTCTTGAAAGTGCTGAGGCCTACGCTTATTTTATCACATCACTTTTTTAGACACAAACGCAGATCCAGGCTGAGGTCTTGTACATCGTTATCAGTGTGGTTATGCAAGCAAACATTAGGATGCTTAGGCTCTGGGAAATTATTGAGCGGCGGAACCTGGGCGGCGATTCCGAGTA
>CAZANJ010000469.1:0-2872 GCA_964486415.1 uncultured Anaerolineales bacterium | reverse complement strand
ACCCCAAAAACTTTTGGAACGTACCACTAGACGTTACGCCGGGGCGCAAAGTTCCATCTCGACTGACAAGTGCTTGCAAAAACACCCTTTTCGTGTACCATTGGGAATGAAGAATGGAGAGGGGAGGGAGAGATGGGAGTGCTACAAAGTAAACTGGTAGAGCAATTGAGGGAGCCGCCCGTGATGCTGGATGAAGAGTTGCGGCGCGCGCTGCTGGAGGCGCTGCTCTTTCCGCCCCAGTCGCGCGGAGTGATGGATAAATATGTGACCTATGAGGAGTTCCTGGACTGGGCCGACGAGGACACTCTGGCCGAGTGGGTAGATGGGGAGGTGATTATGTATAGTCCGGCATCGAGAAGACATCAAGAAATTAGCTTTTTCCTTGGGCAAGTGATCGGCATCTATGTTGAACAACGACAATTGGGCGAAGTCCTACTTCCTCCCTTCCAGATGAAGCTGGCCCAGTCGGGGTGCGAGCCGGACTTGATTTTCGTGGCGCAGGTCCACCTGGATCGATTGAAGGAGACCTATCTGGACGGCCCAGCCGACCTGGCGGTGGAGATCGTCTCGCCGGAGAGCGCGAAGCGCGATCGGGGCGAAAAGTTCTATGAGTACGCTCAGGGCAGCGTGCCCGAATACTGGCTGATTGACCCACGGACAGAATGGGCCGAGTTCTACCGTCTGGAAGAGGGCCACTACCGTACAGCTTTCAGCGGCAAGCAGGGCCGGTACAACGCTCTCGTGCTGCCCGATTTCTGGCTGCGGGTGGAGTGGCTCTGGAGCCCGCCGCAGGTGTTGGACGTTCTGCGCGAATTGAGCCTCATCTGAGACAGATTCCCCCTTGGCTGATCTTGCAATGAAAAGTACATTTCTGAACATAGCAGCAGCACTTTTGATCCTAACATACCCCTTCTCCTCCACGCCACCGCCTGAACGGTTAAGCAGCCCCCCCGCGCCCGCAATCGTACACATCCAATTTGAGACGCCCGCGCAGTTACGGGCGCTGGCCGCCGAACTGGACGTCTGGGAGGTGCATCACGATGCGGGCTATATCGTGGCCCTCATACATCCCACTCAACATCAGCAATTGACGGCGAGCGGCTATCGCGTGCAGGTAGATCGGCGGCTTCCCACTTATCCCTCCACCATTCCCGATTACCCTTGCTATCGCACCATCGACGAGCTCTACGCCGACTTGGAGCAGGTCGCAGCCGATCATCCCGACATCACTCAGCTCATCGACGTCGGCGATAGCTACGAGGGGCGGGACATCTGGGTCATTCGCATCGCCAACCGGGCCATCACCGCCACCAAACCCGTTCTCTTTCTGATGGCCAACATTCACGGGCGGGAGCTGATCACCAACGAGGCCGCGATGGTTTTCATCGACTACCTGACCGATAACTACGGTGGCGATGCGGATGTGACCTGGCTGGTGGATCATCACGAGATCCACGTCCTGGTTAGCGCCAACCCCGACGGCCACGTGAAAAACGAGCCCGGACGGCCCTGGGCCTATTGGCGCAAGAACACCAATCCCGAAAATGGCTGCGCTTACAGTACCTATGGCATCGATCTGAACCGCAACCACAGCTTTCGCTGGGGATGCTGCGGCGGCTCCAGCGGGAGTTCCTGCGCGGAGACCTACCGTGGCCCCTCCGCCGGCTCGGAGGTGGAGACCCAAGCGGTGCAGGATTACGTGCGCGGCCTGTTCCCCGATCAGCGCGGTCCGGAAGACGAAGATGCTGCGCCCGCGGACGCGACCGGTGTGCTGATCACGCTGCACAGTTACGGCGATCTGGTGCTCTGGCCCTGGGGCTGGACGAGTACACCCTCCCCCAATCACAGCGGCCTACAAGCTTTGGGGCGCAAACTGGCGACTTACAATGGCTATGAACCTGATCAAGCCTACGGTCTCTATCCCACCGATGGCACCACGGATGACTGGTCCTACGGTGAGCTGGGGATCGCTTCTTACACCTTCGAGATCGGCTCCGGTAGCGATGGTTTCTACCCCTCGTGCAGCCGCTACGACGAGCTCATTCAGCCCAACATCTCCGCCTTCCTCTACGCGGCCAAGGTGGCCCGCACGCCCTACCGCACCGCCCACGGCCCTGATGCGCTGACCATTGCCGCTGCGCCGAACGCCGTCGCGGGTGAATGGCTGATCCACCTCACCGCTGCCATCGACGATGGCGACAACGGGGACGACGCTATCGCAGAGGCGGAGTGGTACCTGGATGAGCCGCCCTGGGCCGGCGGGACTGCCGCGCCGCTGGAGGCGGTTGATGGAGCCTACGACGAGGCGGTCGAAGCGGTCGAGGCTGATATCCGGACGGACGGCTGGACGCCGGGGAAGCACACTATCTTCGTGCGCGGGCGGGACGCTCAGGGGAACTGGGGGCCGATATCGGCGGTCTTTTTGGAGGTTCAGGATAATCCGGTCGATCTGCAAATCGGAAAGGATGTTTCGGCTTCATCGGTGCGGCCCGGCGAGCGGCTCACGTATACGCTGACCTTGACCAACAGCAGCCCCATCTCGCTCACCGGGCTGACGGTCACCGACGCGCTGCCTTCGGCGCTGAGCTTCGTCTCCGCCGCTCCGACTGCCACCTTCGAGAGCGGGCAAGCTCGTTGGTCCGGCATGACCATCTCATCCCAGGCATGCATCACGCTCTCATTGGCGACGCAGGTGGGAGATGATTTTGCAGGCGGGACTTTAATTCGCAATGCGGATTACGGAGCGCGGGCGGATCAGATTCCGGATTCCGTGATGGGAAATCTTCCCGTGGATTCCTGGGTGGCGGAGAAGCGCTGGGAGGTCTATCTGCTGCTGGTGTTTAGGAACGCTCGGCTCGATTGAGGGCCTTTC
>CAZANJ010000468.1:0-2873 GCA_964486415.1 uncultured Anaerolineales bacterium | reverse complement strand
CAGCGGCGACTTCATCGCCGTAGCCGAGGGATGCCTGATGCGCTTCCAGGCCGCCCACGTCTCACCGGCGGAGATCGGCGCGCTACTCGACCGGCTGCAAGCGCGTTCCACGCTCTTCTCCGACCGAGCGTTGGCCGATCAACCCACAACCGTTCAGACCGCTATGCTCCCTACCCCGGTCGGGAAAGGAGGTCACACGCATGCTCTATCCTGACGCGACGCAGGCGCGAACCGCCTCCATTGACGTGGCGGCGTCCTTTATGCAGGCCGCCCTCAACGTCCGCGGCGTCAACGGCATCGTCACGCCCCTCTTCGACGGCCCTCAGGTGCAGACCTTCCAGATCGACCTGGCCGTCGGCGAGCGGCCCAAGCGCGTCGAGCGCATCGGCGGCGCCCTGGCCATCGCCGCCGGAGTCGACCGCTGTCGCATCAGCCGCTGCCGCGGCTACCTTCAGGTCGAGATCGCCACGCCGCCCGACCAGCGCCGGATGCTTCAGGCCCAACGGCTCACCGACTTCCAATCCGACTGCCCCTGGCGGGTGCCCATCGGCATCGACACCACCGGCCACGTCATCTGGTTCGACCTGCTCGACGAACGCACCTGCCACGCCGTGCTGGGCGGCACCACCGGATCGGGCAAGACCAACTTGCTGCACTGGATGCTCTTCCGGCTGATGTCCCAGAATCCCCAGGGGCGGCTTCAGTTGCTGCTGATGGACCCCAAGGGATATGAGCTTCAGCCGTTCGGGCGCTGCTCTCACCTGATCCATCCCCCGGCCTATCGCTCGGACGAGATCGTGCAACTGCTCCTCTGGGCGCAGGATCAGATGGCCCGCCGCTCGAAGGAACACACCACGCGGCCACGGATTTTGCTCGTGATCGACGAGGTGCGCGAGCTCGCCGAGCAGGATCGGCGGGTGCAGACCATCCTGGCCTCCATCGCCCAGGTTGGGCGCGGCGTGGGCGTTCACCTGTTGGCCAGCACCCAGCAGCCGGGAGCCAAATCTCTTGGGGAAGCGGTGGTCAACTTTCCGGCGCGGCTCCTGGGCCGCGTGGCCTCGGCCACATTGACCTACGGCGCCGCCGGTCGCGCCCGGTCGCAGGCCAACGTACTGCTGGGCCGCGGCGACTTCCTCTTCCTGACCCAGGATCAGAGCCAGCGCTTCCAGGCCCCGCTGATGGAACCCGAACTTCTGGAGCGCCTGCCCAAGACGGATCAGGTGTCCGAGCTCGAGCTGGGCGAGGCTATCGACATTGGGCCGGTGCTGGCCCAGGACAACCGCGGCGGCCACAATCGCAAGCCGCTGGATCTGGCCCTGGTTAGGCAGCTGGTACTCAAGGAGGGCTACTCGGCCGGGCAACTGAACCACGAGCTCGGCATCTACTACGAACGCGCCCAGCGCCTGGTGAGCATCGTCCACGCCGTTGCTCAGGGCGCCGACGCCTCCCACGTCAGCTACCGCTTCGACATCCCCCACGCGCGGGCGCAGCGGTTGGTCGAGGCCTTCGGAGGAAAAAATGGACACTAAACACGTGATCGGCTCTCTGCTCGTCGTCCTGGCGCTGGCCATCGTGGTCACCGTGGCCGTGGCTCTGATCCGCCTGGAGCTGTCGATGATTTACACGTTGGCCCTGATCATCGTCGGATGCCTCGGCCTGGCCCTGGTCATCGCCGCCGCCTCGCTGCCGATCCGGGCGCATCGATCCAGCGGTACGCAGGAACGCGAGATCATCCGCGAGCGCCACACCATCGACGGGCGCCGGGACCCGCGTATCATCTCTATGCCCGCGGCGAAGTCCCCTGGCGCCGACATCTTCCCCCACCTGCTCCGCGGGCTGGCCAACGATCGCCATCGGCGGCTGACGTATGACGAGGGCGGCAATGGTGATGGGGAGACGGATGCCACCATCGTCGACGACGGCGTGTGGCGCGGTCCGATCAAGCAATGAGCCCCGCTATGCATTGCTATGCAAAAAAGGGATAGTATCCCCCGCGGGGGTGGGTGTGGGTGTTTTGCATAGCGATGCATAGCGAGACAATTATGGACATCGAATACGACGATTTTAGCACGCAGAACGAGAAAAGGGAGTAGAAAAATGAATTTGATAGCAATCGACGGCGGCTACGGCTACGTGAAGGCGATGAAGCGCGACATGGCGATCGTCGAACCGAGTTTGGTCGCTCCGGCGCTGACGATCAAGTACCGCAATGACCTCGCCGAGAACGGCACTGGCCTGACGCTGGAGCTGGACGGCCGGGCCTGGTTCGTGGGTCAGCTGGCCCAACTGCAGGCCAGCGATCCCATCTCACCCCGCGCTCGCGAGCGCAGCGCCCACGTGCTGCGCGTGCTGACGCTGGCGGCCCTGTACCGCCTGGGCGTCACGCGCGGGATGACGCGCCTGGTGACCGGCCTGCCGGTGGCCTGGTTCGAGGATCGGGACGATCTCAGAAGCTCCCTGACCGGCTTCCATCAGTACGCGGTCAACGGTGAGCGATGCGCGGTGGAGATTGCCGAGGTTTTGGTCATACCCCAGCCTTTCGGCAGCTACTTCCGCACCCTCCTCTCCCCCAACGGCGCGCTGGCAGGCGAGCAGGGACTGTGGCAGGCGCGGGTGGCGGTGTTAGACATCGGCACCTACACCAGCGACTACGCCCTGGCCGATCACCTGCACTACGTGGAATCGGGCAGCGGCTCCATCCCCTACGCGATGTCGCGGGTCTACGAGCTGATGCAGGATCACGTGGCCCAGCGGTTCGGGCGCGAGCTGACCTTCCGCGAGGCGGAGGAGGCAGCCCAGACCGGCTACATCACCGATCGCGGCGAGGACATCTACGTCGGCGACCTCTTGAATGGGGTGCTCGACGGGGTGGC
>CAZANJ010000467.1:0-2887 GCA_964486415.1 uncultured Anaerolineales bacterium | reverse complement strand
CAGAGGTATGCCTCACTCTGTTCGGCGAAATGGGGACACCACCACACGGAAGCCAAGGTAGTAGCTGCGACCGGCCGGATTCCTGTAGTTGCGGGCAGCGCAGCGCACATACCTCGGACTGAGGTTGAACGCGCCCCCACGAACCACGCGGCGGGCAGAACCCTCCAATGCGTTATCGTTCTGGTAATCCTCGTAGCCGCTCTCCCTCTTTGTCCGACACCATTCCCAGACGTTGCCACTCAAATCCTCAACACCATAAAGACTGACCCCACCCGGGAAGCAGCCCACCGCGCTGGGCGACCCGATACCAGTATCATCATAGTTCGCTCTCTCTGGGTCCGGCTCAGGCCCCCACGGGTAGATACGCCCATCCACGCCACGTGCGGCCTTCTCCCACTGTGGCTCAGTAGGTAGGGTAACCTTCTGAGATTCGTCCAGTCTCCCTTCCATCCTCAGCTCCTCCATTAGCCAGCGGCAAAAAGCTACTGCCTCATACCAGCTTACCCCTACCACCGGGTGGTTCGACAGATTGTAAGGTGTACCGTGTTCCTCTGGACCTGCGATGTTCTTATCCTCGGGCCACGACCAGCCCGCCTCGGTCCAATAGCGAGGCACAGCGTAGCCACCGGCCTGCACGAATGCAGCGAACTGAGCGTTGGTCACCGGGTAGCGGCTGATGGCGTAAGGTTGCTCAATATCATATTCGTGCTGCGGCTTCTCATCGCGATACGCCAATCCGTCCTCATCGGTGCTGCCCATCACGAAAGGCCCCGCCGGCACCTCGCACCACACGATGTCCGGTAGCCCATCGTCGCGCAGCCCCACGCCGGGCCGCGGATCCCCCAGCTTGGCCAACGCCTTGCCCGCCGCCGCACGCTCCACGGCTCGCAGCGGCTCTTCCCGCATAATCCGAACTAAACGAGGCCCCAAACGCTCCAGGTAATTCACCCCCGACTTGGGACCTTGCATCACGCGGCGGATCTCAGCCGGGGGAAACAGCGCCGCCATCTGCCCCGACCACAAGGCCGCCCGCCACGCCTGTGCTGTCTCAGGTGCACCTTCCGGCACCAGATCATAGGCCAGGTTCAGCAGTTCTTTCACGCTGCGCCGATTGTAACGTAGTTCCTCCGCTCCCAGCACCGCCGCCAGGTACCAGGCATCGCCCTCGCCAGCGTGTCGCCAGTAGACGTCCAGCGCATCCCACTCGCCGACCATGTAGCAGCCCGCCAGGTACTCCTGAAAGGTGCGGTGGGGAAATGTGTAGGTCTTGGGCACACGCCCATCGTCGACGCCTCCCTGGCCGACCAGCAAGCCGGCCCGTTGATCCACGTAGTCCAGGAACTCGGCCGCCAACCCTACATCGCCCAGATAGGCATCCTCCTCCAGAATCGCCAGGATATCCTTGCGTTGCAGATCGGCCGCACGACTGCGGTCGGCCTGCCCCTGGTGTGCCTCGTACGCCAGTCGCTCCAAAATGGTTCGCAGCTTCAGGTCATCGCTCAGTACATCCGCCAGCGCTGAGGAAACTGAGAACCCTTTGCGCTTCTGCCATCGGGTGAGCAAAACCTGCACGGCCAGGCTGTACAACCGCACCCGCTCCCTGGGTAGGCCCACCTCCCGTTGGTGGATCAGGGCCATCGTGGTGAGCAGCATAGGATTGCTGGCCAGTTCTCGCAGGTCATCGCCCAACGCGGCCTGCTGCAAGTCATCAGCGCGATCCTCGGCCTCCACTTGCTTCAAGCGCCCCAGGTTGTACTGTGCCCGATACCAGCCGATGATGAAGGCCTTGATCTTGTCCTCATTGAAAGGGGCCAGCGTGTGCTGTGTGAACCCTGGCAACACCGCATCCCCGATGTACGAGCGCACCCGACAGGTGACGATCACGCGCCGGAGTTGGCTGTATGCTTGCAATAAAGCCCCAACAGTCCGTCGGACTCGCCCGCGGCACGCCTCTGCCACCTCATCCAGCCCATCGAAGATGAGCAACACATCGCCCGCCAGCAGCGCGTCCTCCAGACAGTCATCCCAATCCTCCGCTTTGCAGGCATGCAGCCGTGCCGATAGGAACTCGCGCACGGTTTCGACCAGACGCTTCTCTTGTATGGCTTCAGGGTGGTCATCCAGGTCCAGATCCGCAAGCTTCGGCGCCAGTTCTCGCAGCGTCACCATAATCGGCACCAGCCCCTGCTCCCACTCTGGAAAAGGAACCTCGCCGACAAGATGCGCCTTCGCTGTCCGCGCCGCCAACTGTCGCACGAACGTCGATTTTCCACCGCCTGGATCACCCAACAGCGCCAGGTGACGCTCCTGCGTTGCCGCCTCCAGGGCCGTCAATGGACGGGATTCTCTGTCCTCTACGCGCATCAGAAACGAAGGCTCATCCTCACGCGCGGCTTTTTCCTCCTCGGTGAGGGGTATACGAGCTTTGGTATCCAGGTCAACGTAAACCTTGTCCAAAGACACCTCGTCGCCCACGCCCTCCTCGCCGCCCATCGCGGCCAAGGGCAGGACGTTGCACTGCTGATGCACGCGCTCGAGGTAGCGCCTCCGTGCCCTATTCGCCGCAGCTTGGGCTGGGTCGGGGTTGATAGTCACACCATCCCCGGTCACCGCGACCCCAATGTCTCGACCAGCGGCAATGCCTCCCTCCCCGGCCGCCGTCGCATCTTCGCCCTGGGCAATGGCGCCGGAGCCCTCGACGTGGGCCTGGGCGCTCGGAGCGTGTTCCTGTGGGGTGCCACACTGCATACAGAACCGCGCATCGTCAGGCAGTTTGGCGCCACACTGGGGACATCGTTTCATCGCTTACCTCCCAGATTTAGTCATTCTCATCGTGAGGATCACGGCTGATACTCCCACTGCCGGTGGAGACGCTTCCACCCACCTT
>CAZANJ010000466.1:0-2905 GCA_964486415.1 uncultured Anaerolineales bacterium | reverse complement strand
TGGCGCTGGGAGCGGAGCCCAACACCACGGTCGCCGCACACGTCCAGGCAGCCATCCGGGCCAGCTTGATCCCCAGCCTCGACTCGCTAAAATCACTGGGCATCGTCTGGATCCCCGGCCTGATGTCGGGTATGATCCTGTCCGGCAGCGATCCCGTCTACGCCGCCATCTACCAGTTCATCGTGATCGCGATGATCTTCGCGGTGTCCGGTCTCACGGCGACGCCCGGTGTGCTTCTAATCCGCTCGTGGATCTTCTCCCCGGCCGAGCAGTTGATATTGCGTCCGGGCGATGACGGCAACGGTGACTGATCAACTGTGTTTGTATCCGGTATCCGATTGGCAAGTGGGCTGCTATTCATCGGGGGGTGCCAACCTTACTACGGATCCTGGTTGACTGACAAAATTAACACTTCTACGCTGTTTTGCCTAAATCGTCTGTTGCCCGTGTATTTGTGTTCCAAATCCCTCGTTACTTGTAGCTTTTTTGCGCGTTTTTGCACGATTGTTATCGGTTTAAATGCACCAATAAAGGCAAAAAGGTGCAGATTCGCGCAATTTTAGCACAGGTTAACCTACTCTTGTGTTAATCCGCGTCCGATTGTTAAATTTGTCGGCCAATCAGCTACGGATCCATATCGTGGGATGCCATCGTCGAGAGCTACACGATTCATCTTGAAGCCGTGCCATAGACGTTTACTGGGAAGTTGCATAGTTTCTGGAAAGCGAACAACCAATTGATTGAAAGGAGCTGATATTGTCCAAAACACAGAATTTTTCACCGGTGCTCATTATCGATGAAATCTTAGCCATCCAAACAAAATCTCAGGAGGTTGTGTTATGTTCGAACGAATACAAAACAGTTGGACCCTGATCAAAGCCAGCGCGGGCGTCTTGCGTGCCGACAAGGAGTTGATCATATTCCCCATCCTGTCCTCAATTGGCGTGTTGCTGGTGACAGCCAGTTTTGCATTTCCCCTGTTCCTGACTGGCTTTTTCAACGCGCTGATAGAGGGAGAGGGGCAGTCGCAGTTGCTCAGTTACCTGGTCGGCTTCGTGTTCTATCTGGTGCAGTATTTCGTCATCATCTTCGCCAACTCGGCCCTCATTGGGGCGGCTATGATCCGCTTGCGCGGCGGCGATCCCACGGTGGGCGACGGGTTCCGGATCGCGATGAAGCACCTCGGATCGATCCTGGGCTACGCGCTGATCTCTGCTACAGTGGGGACGATCTTGCGCTTGATATCGGATAAACTGGATGCTCTGGGAGAAATCATCTCTTCAATCTTCGGGTTGGCCTGGAGCCTGGCCTCGTACCTGGTGGTACCCGTCTTGGTCCTGGAGGACGTTGGCCCCATCGAGGCGGTCAAGCGGAGCGCGAGCCTGCTGAAAAAGACCTGGGGTGAGCAGGTTGTGGGCAATTTCGGTCTCGGGGTCATCTTTGCCCCGCTGGTATTTCTGGTGATCATAGCGGGCGGCTTAGTTATGTTTGTGGCGATTGCGAGCGAGTCGGTGGCGTTCATCGCAGCGGTGGCCGTGATGTTGGTGCTGGCGTTAGTTTTCCTCGGCCTGCTCAACTCGACGCTGAAGGGCATCTATGTGGCGGCCGTTTATCAGTACGCGGCGGAAGGAGAAGCCAGTGGCTTTTTCAGCGAGGAGATGGTGAGGGAGGCGTTCCGTCCCAAGAACTAGCCGTGATGCACAAGGTTTTCACTCCCTCCTGAAAGTACGAGAGAACCCGTTTCAGCGAGCAGCGTCTGGGCGCCACTTGCCAAGTTTATCGCAGTGAAGATAGTTAGCGTACCGGTCACGTTCCTGTTTAGCTACTTGATCTGGCGCATGGCGTTCATCCAACATATCATGTAACCGATTGTACAATTTATCAAGATAGGAGAGCAGAAATGAGTATAATGCGCAAGATGATGTTTACCGTGCATCGCAGCGAACTGGGGTTTGACGAGACTGTTGCGGCGCTGAAGGAGTCGGCCCAGGAGCACGGATGGAAAGTCCCGATGGTGCACGATCTCCAGGAGAGCTATCGGGAGGCCGGGTACGAGGATATGACCCAGGTGACGACGCTCTACCTCTGCGATCCTGACGGCGGCTATCGCATCCTGCAGGACGATGCGCACAAGCCGATGGCGGTTATGATGCCGATGGGCGTGACCGTCTACGAGACCCACGATGGCGAGGTCTATATCGCTGGCATGAACTTGGAGCGAATGAGCATGATGTTCGGCGGCGAGGTCAAGGAAGTGCTGCGCGAGGGCGCAGCGAACTACGCTCGGACCTTGGCCGACATCGGCAAACTGGAGCCCCGTGAGGAGGTTGAGGTAGACGGCGGGCGCTGCTGCTTGGGGTGTGTGTCGCTGGCCGCTATCGGGGCCGCGCTGGCAGGCCTGGTGGCGTTCGTGGCAGTCAAACTAATCCCCAAGCTTATGCCAAAGATGATGGCCAAGATGATGCCCAAGATGATGGCGATGATGGAGGAGGCTGGCGTTCAGCCCCCGTGCGCGCAGATCATCCTGGAACGGCTCGAAACAGGACAGGACGAATAGGGCGATTTCCTGTCCGTTTTTACGAGGAGAATTACAATGAGTCACCACTTTTTAGTTGCATACGCTTCCAAATATGGCGGTACCGTCGAGACTGCGGAGAAGATGGGGGAGGCACTCGGCGATTTCGGTGATTGGGAGGCCATCATAGCATGGGCCACACGGGTTGCTGAGACGCTCAAGACGGTGCCTTGATGTCCCTCGCTTTTAACGCTATCGCTTATTGGCTCAGAGCCACGCTCCGGCCCAGGGAAGTAATCGTCGAGCTGAAGTATCACGCGAACAAGGTAGCCGTTGCCGTCTGGATCAACGTCATCTTCGCCGCCCTCTACGCGATCACGGCGCTGATCT
>CAZANJ010000465.1:0-2907 GCA_964486415.1 uncultured Anaerolineales bacterium | reverse complement strand
AAACCCCCTGTGAGCAGGGTCTGAGCAGTTACCTATGCTTTTACATTTTCGCAGAAATTCGGCAGGTATGGAAACCTGCCCTACGTTCGCTGACTCGCTTCATCCCAGATAGCCGAGGGAGCGCAGCCGCTCTTCCACCTCGGCGGTCTCGTCGGCGGAAAGGCCGACTTCATCTTCCGCTCCCGCCTCCGCCACGTGCTTGTAGGTCACCGGGCGAGAGAGGCTGAGTGCTTCGTTCAACACGCGCCCGTCCATATCGTCCGGCACAGGCAGCCCCATCAGGTGCAGGATGGTCGGTGCCATATCCATGATGTGAGCCTCGCCTACCACCCCGCCCGGTTGGATGCCCGCGCCCCAGGCGATGAGAACACCGTTTCGCCGATGGCAGCCGGAATCGCCCCTGATCTGCTGGGTGACGATGTGATTGTCGGTGGCGAAGAGGGGGAAAGCGATGGCTTGGTAATCATCGAGGACGATGTGTAGGTCGGGGCTACGTTTGGCATAGGGGCCGTGAACTACCTCGTCGCCGGGGATGACCGCGCTCATCAGTGGTCGACCGGTCTCTGGATGGCGCAATTCTTGCAATGTCTCAATCACCTGTTGGCGCACGGCCCGGTATTCGGCGCCGGGCTCGACGATGCCCTGTGGCCCGCGCCCTTTCATGTTGATGTAGATCTGGCCGACGTGGCCGATGGAATAGGCCCGCGTGCGTGACCAATCTACGTCGTCGAAGGAGAGGAACTTGCTCACCACCTTGTTACGGGTGGATTTGGAGACTTGCCAGACGTAGTTTTGCAGGCCGACGCGCTCGATCAGGTGCCAGATTGAGGCCGGGGTCAATCCAGCGCGGAACAGGCCAGCTTTGAGTCGCGTCCATGCCCCGCGCTTTAGCTTCAAGAGCCCTTGCTCCAGCAGGAACAGATTCAGGTTGACCACATAGTGGAGCGAGCCGAAGCCGTGATCGGACATCACGATGACGGTGGCCTCGTCGGCGAGTTGGTCCAACATCCGGCCGATGTAGTCGTCGATGCGGCGATAGATTTGCTTGAAGGCCGGGGCGAAGCGGGCCGCCTCGTCGGGATCGTGGCGCGGGTGGGTGGGATCGACCAATTTCCAGAGGGCGTGCTGCAAGACGTCGGTGGCCTGAAAATGGAACATCGAGAAATCGCAGTCGTAATCGCGCATCAGGCGCAGCGCATACTCGCCCCGCCGCTCGACCATATCCAGCAGGTCGGCCATAAATGCCGCCTCGTTGCCCGATTTGTACTGCACGTTGGGCGCGATGCGATAGGGCTTCATCTGACCGGCGTACCGGTCGAGCAGATCGGTCGGGTAGGTGAAATTGCCGCTCATCGGGGAGAGCATGCCGCCGATGATGAATCCGTCTCCCTTGCCGGGCAGCGGCTGAGGGGGATAGGTGACTGGGACGTTCATCACGCCCACTTTGCGCCCGGCCTGTGAGAGGATGTGCCAGATCGTCGGCGAGCGGAGAGAGGAGGCGTTGACCAACTCAAATTGGCCTCCCATCGGGCGGATGAAATCGAAAACTCCGTGCTTGCCGGGGTTCTTGCCGGTGGCGAAGGTGGGCCAGGCCGGTGAGGTGACCGGCGGGAGTGTAGACTCCAGCGGGCCGTGGGTGCCTTCTTCCATCAGACGGACCAGGTTGGGCAAGTCGCCCGCCTCGGCCCAGGGGCGGATCAAATCAAATGTGCCGCCGTCAATGCCGATCACCAATACGCGGTTCATGCGTCCTCCTCTTCAATCTCCCATACCTTGCGCACTACGTAGATGGGTTTTCCCTGCGCCTCGTGGTAAGTGCGGGTGAGAACTTCGCCCAGCAGTCCCATCATCAGGAACTGGACGCCTAGCACGATCAACAGGACGGACAGCATCAGCCAGGGGCTGGTGCCGATGCGGTAATCGCGGAAGGCCTTTGCGCCGTGGATAAGACCGCGGGCGATCTTGTTCCCGACCAGATAGAGGCCGATCAGCCCGCCCACGCTGCCGCTCAGCAATCCCACGCGCCCGAAGAGTTGCATGGGGCGCTTGGAGTAGCTGAGCAGGAAGGAGACGGTGAACAGATCCAGTAAGACGCGCGGCGTGCGGGAGAGTGCGCCGTAATTGGATGTGCCGGTCTGGCGTGGGCGGTCGTTGACGGGCGCCTCAGCCACGCGCACGCCGATTAAGCTGGCCACTTCCGGGATGAAGCGGTGTAGCTCGCCATAGAGATTGATCTGTTTGACCACATCGCGGCGATAGGCCTTCAGGGAGCATCCCCGGTCATGCAAGTGCACGTCGCTGGCGTTGGCGATGAGCCAGTTGGCGACGATGGAGGGCAGTTTGCGGGTCAGAAAGGGCTCCTTGCGGTTCTGCCGCCACCCATTGACCAGATCGTAGTCCCCCTCCTCCATCACCTCCAGCAGATGGGGGATGTCGGCGGGGTCGTTCTGGCCGTCGGCGTCCATGGTGAAGATGATCGCGCCCTGGGCGTAGTCGAAGCCAGCGGCAAAGGCCGCAGTCTGGCCGAAGTTACGGCGGAACTGGACGATGCGCAAGTTAGGCTCGTCCTCCTGCAAGCCACGCAGGACGGTCACGCTCTCATCGGCGCTGCCATCGTCGACAGCGATGATTTCGTAACTGCGGCCCAGTCTTTGGAGCACGTCCGTCAGTTCGGGGATCAATTGGGGCAAGGAGCCGGCCTCGTTGTAGACCGGCAATACGATGGAAAGATCACATTTGGGTTTAGGTATTTTCATTTTGTTTAAACTGGCCGATTGTCTAATTATTTCCCAACACGACATTATAACACAATGCCGCAGTGGGTCAAAAGTGTCCGCATTTAGGGAAAACGAAGGCGGGTATGGAAACCCGCCCTACATCCTCTGGCTATGTAGGGCGGGTTTCCAT